>JAYSRS010000701.1:0-2632 GCA_043720935.1 Saprospiraceae bacterium | reverse complement strand
AAACAAGCTGCCTCCTTAAAAAATCTTTTAAAGGGCGTCTTTTTCGCGCAGCGAAAAACAGCCCGTAAAATACGCTTTTATTTATTTCACATTCCTAACGCCAAACGAGAAGCACTTTGATTAGATGGTTTAATATTTACGTAGTCGAAAAATACATAATGTTTACCTTTTTCAGATAATCCCAAAGTTCTTTTACAATTATCGGGATTGTAACCATTTTTTTCAGTGAATGAATTATGGTCGGGATATTTTACTTTTGTAATATCCATAAAACCATTTTTGATAAAGATGTCAATCAAGTTTTGCGAAGCGAAGTAAACCATGTTGATAAAGGCTTTAAATTAATAAATAAGATATTTTATTGAGCAAAGATAAAACAATCTATAATTTTCCACCTTTTATTTATCTAAAAATAACAAAAGCCGATACCCCTCAGTATCGGCTTTCATTTTTATAATAATTCATTGAAAACCAACTATTTCAACAACGATTTAGCCCGTTCCAACGCCCCTGCCAAACCACTCGCATCCGTACCACCCGCCGTCGCAAAAACGGGCGAACCGCCGCCGCCACCTTTGATGTCTTTTGCCAAGTCTTTCACTATTGCCCCAGCGTTCCAATTTTTGGCTTTCGCAAGGTCGGGACTGATGCAAATTGTCAATTGTGGTTTGTCGTTTGACACCGAACCGAAGACGATAACGGCGTTGCCGATTTCTTTTTCAAGATTAGTGGCCAATGTTTTAACCGCATTATTATCCATCAAATTGATACGTTTGACCAACAAATTGACCCCCTCAGTATTTTTGAATTCAGAGCGCAATTCTTTCTGCAAACCCGCCGCTTGTTCGATATACATCGCTTCAATTTGCTTACGCAACGCCTTGTTTTCATCCACCAAAGTCTCGACTTTTTTAGCCGTTTCCTTCGGGTTTTTGAAAATATCGCGGATTTTCGTCAACTCGTCCAATTCACCGTTCATATACGCTTCCGCAGCCTCGCCTGTGACCGCTTCAATCCGCCGAACACCTGCCGCAACGGCCCCTTCCGATATGATTTTGAAGAAGCCAATCCGACCCGTTTCTCTGACGTGCGTACCGCCGCACAACTCAATCGAAAAGTCGTTGCCAAACGTAATCATCCGCACTGATTCGCCGTATTTTTCGCCAAAAAGCATCATCGCACCCGACTTTCGGGCTTCGGCAATCGGCACGTTTCGGGCTTCTTCCAATTTGATGTTTGCACGGATTTGTTGGTTCACAAAGGCTTCAATCTCAACAAGTTGTGCATCCGTTATTTTTTCAAAGTGAGAAATATCGAAACGCAAATAGTCTTCATTTACCAACGAGCCTTTTTGCGCGACGTGGTCGCCCAAAATTATCCGCAAAATGGCGTGCAACAAATGCGTCGCCGTGTGATTTGCTTGGATTTTCATGCGGCGTTGTGCATCCACAATACCTGTTACAGGGATATTGATGTTTTCAGGCAACGTAGCGACGTAGTGAATTATCAAATCATTCTCTTTCTTGGTGTCCGTCACTTCAATATATTCCTCGTCAAAAATCATCACGCCCGTATCGCCGACCTGTCCGCCGCCTTCGGGGTAGAAAGGTGTTTTGTTCAAAACGATTTGATATTTTAAACCTTTCTTATCTTTAACTGCACGGTATTTCAATACTTTAGCGTCTTTTGCTGCCATAATATCGTAGCCCACAAACTCAACACCTGCTTCGTCAATCACGACAACCCAATCGCCAACTTGCTTTTCAGCGTCGCGTTTTGAGCGTTGTTTTTGTTCCAACAAAGCCACATCGAACCCCTCAGTATCAACGGTTAAACCGCGTTCGGAAGCCAATAATTGCGTCAAATCAATCGGAAAACCGAAGGTATCAAACATATCAAACGCTTCAATTCCTTTGACAATCCCCCCCTCAGTATTTAGCGTGTCAAAACGCTTCAAACCGAGTTCCAACGTCCGCAAAAACGATTTTTCTTCTTGTAAAATCACATTTTGAACAAAGTCTTGTTGGGCTTTCAATTCAGGGAAAACGTCGGCAAATTCATCGGCCAAAAGCGGCACGAGTTTGTTGAAAAACGGCTCTTTGATGTCCAAAAACGAATAAGAATAACGCACCGCACGGCGTAAAATGCGGCGAATCACATAACCTGCACCACTGCTTGACGGCAATTGTCCGTCAGCAATCGTAAAGGCTACGGCCCGAATGTGGTCTGCCACAACACGCATCGCCACGTCCGTTTTAGCCGTCCGTTCGTAGTTGCCGCCGTAGGTTTTTCCGCTTACTTTTTCGATTAATTGAATAAAAGGCGTAAAAATATCGGTATCATACGTAAATTTTTTGCCTTGCAAAATCATGCACAAACGCTCAAAGCCCATACCCGTATCCACGTGTTGCGCGGGCAAAATGACCAAAGAACCGTCCGCTTTGCGCTCAAATTGCATAAAAACGTTGTTCCAAATCTCGACTACTGAGGGGTCGTCCATGTTGACCAATTTCTCTCCCGCAACCTTTGCGCGTTCTTCATCCGACCTAAAATCGAAGTGGATTTCGGAACACGGGCCGCACGGGCCTTGCGCGCCCATTTCCCAAAAATTATCCTTTTTTGAGCCGTCGAG
>JAYSRS010000700.1:0-2638 GCA_043720935.1 Saprospiraceae bacterium | reverse complement strand
CTGTTTTTCGCTGCGCGAAAAAGGCGTGCGTGGAGAAAATCTATCGGAGGCAGCTTGTTTTTTGAAAGAAAATCGTAGATTTTATTTCAAAAAAAAAGCTGCCTCCTAAAAAATCCTTCAGATGGCGATTTTCGAGCGCAGCGAGAAAGAGCCAGTAAAATACGCTTTTATTTACTTAACGTTCCTAAGAAAGAAATCATCACATCATGGATAAAGTAAAAAAATATCAAAAGATTGTTTTGGAGATATTGCAACCCTACACAGAGGTACAATATGCTAACCTTGACGCCGAAAACAAGTTGATTGCGGATAAGGAAAATCGCCGCTATCAAGTTGTTACAATCGGTTGGGACGAAGACGGAAAATTCGTCCATGACTGCCCGATGCACATTGACATCATCAATAATAAAATATGGGTGCAGCGCAATATGACGGAAATTGATATTGGCAAAGAACTAACCGACCGAGGCGTTCCTAAATCTGATATTGTCGTTGGTTTCTTTTCGCCTAAAATGCGGGAGTATGGAGAGTATGCCGTTGCTTAACGATAAAAAGCCTTGAAAATACGTCGTTTTCAAGGCTTTTTCGATAAAATAACCTAAAAATACTGAGGGGCCTAAACTTGCAACACCCCCACATTAAACTTCTCCACAGGCGCATTATTCGCCGCTTCGATGCCCATTGAAATCCATTTGCGCGTGTCCAAAGGGTCAATAATCGCGTCAACCCACAACCGTGCTGCGGCATACTGAGGGGTCGTTTGTTTGTCATAACGGCCTTTAATGCTGTCAAATAAGGTCTTTTCTTCTTCTGCCGTCGGGATTGCACCTTTAGCTTTCATGGACGATGTTTGGATTTGTAGCAACACTTTTGCGGCTTGTGCGCCGCCCATAACAGCGATTTTTGCTGTCGGCCACGCCACAATCAAGCGCGGGTCGTAGGCTTTGCCGCACATCGCATAATTCCCTGCCCCGTAGCTATTGCCGATGACAATTGTGAATTTCGGTACGGTTGAATTGGCCACGGCGTTCACCATTTTCGCCCCGTCTTTGATGATGCCGCCGTGTTCGGAACGGCTGCCGACCATAAAACCTGTGACATCCTGTAAGAACACAAGCGGTATTTTTTTCTGATTACAATTCATAATAAAACGCGTCGCTTTGTCGGCTGAATCAGAATAAATGACGCCGCCAAACTGCATTTCGCCTTTGGCTGATTTCACGACTTGCCGATTATTGACCACAATTCCGACGGCCCAACCGTCAATTCGTGCATAAGCACAGACAATTGTTTTACCGTAATTTTCCTTGTAAAGCGTTAAATCTGAATCATCTACAAGGCGTTTTAGTAACTCAACGGTGTTGTAAGGCTTGCTAATATTGTCCGCAGGAAAAATTTCGAGCATTTCGGCGGCTTTATACTGAGGGGGTATGCTTTCGATGCGGTTGAAGCCCGCCGTCTCAAAAGTGCCGTATTTGGAGATGAGTTTTTTGATGGTGTCTAAACATTCGGCGTCGTCTTTGACCTTATAATCCGTGACACCTGATATTTCAGTTGTGGACGTTGCACCGCCTAAAGTCTCTTTGTCAACATCTTCGCCAATTGCCGCTTTAACCAAGTACGGCCCCGCCAAAAACACCGAGCCTTGTCCGTCCACAATCAAGGCTTCGTCAGACATAATCGGCAAATACGCCCCGCCTGCTACGCAACTGCCCATAATCGCAGCGATTTGCGGAATCCCTGCCGCACTCATTTTGGCGTTGTTTCTAAATATACGGCCAAAGTGTTCTTTATCGGGAAAAATCTCGTCTTGCATCGGCAAATAAACACCCGCCGAATCCACCAAATAGACAATCGGCAGTCGGTTTTCCATCGAAATTTCTTGGGCGCGTAGGTTTTTTTTACCCGCAATCGGAAACCACGCCCCCGCTTTGACGGTCGCGTCGTTCGCCACAACGATACATTGACGGCCTTTAATGTAGCCGATAACAACCACAACGCCCCCCGCAGGGCAACCGCCTTCCGCTTCGTATAGCTCGAAACCTGCAAATGCCCCGATTTCAAGTTGCGGTTTGCCGTCGTCGAGCAAGTACGCAATGCGCTCCCGCACGGTCATTTTGCCCGCCGCGTGTTCTTTTTCAAGGCGTTTTTTGCCGCCGCCTTCGTATATTTTGGACAATTGACGATTGACAATGCCTAAGGCAACTTTCATAGCGTCTTCATTCTTAGCCGCTTCGATATTGATTTTTTCCATAACGTTTTCTTTAATTTCAGATGCCAAATTTCAAGGATTTTAAATTTAACGTTCGGAGAACTTTTGAAGTTTCACGAACGTCTGCTGTAACATCTGAAATTCGGAATAGATTTTATTTTGGGGCAAATGTAGGGTTTTCAAACTCAAAAACTACCCCCTCAGTATTTTTCCCTTTTTGCATCTAAACGCGTACTTATTTTGAATGGTTTAGCTAACTTTCTGATGTTACGCAGCCCCAACGCTCGATTCTAAAAGAGTTGAACTTGTTTGTAATTTATTGTTAGTTAAGTTTAACTTCTTCGGAGTTGGGAAGCCATTTTTACATTTTCCATAGGTTGCACCTACGGTTATTCACATTCAAGCCCTATCAGGCTTGCGTAACAT
>JAYSRS010000699.1:0-7439 GCA_043720935.1 Saprospiraceae bacterium | reverse complement strand
TCCCTCCCGCACCTGTAAATGTCACTTTTGGCGATACACCCGTTTTGCACATCGACGCCGTTCCGCTAATCGTTGCGGTTGGTACAGGATTGATGTTCACGGTTTGTGACGTGGTGTTGCTGCAACCGTTTGCATCGGCATAAGTGTACATAACTGTATGATTGCCAAGGCTTAATACTGAGGGGGTGAAAGTTGTCGCTGTTGAGCCGTCAACTTTAAATGTCCCGCCCGAAGGATTACCCGTTAGTGTTACTGGCGTTGCGTTTTTGCAATAAATGGCGTTTAAACCCGTAATGGCAACAACTGGTAAAGCATTAACTGTAACGGCTTGCGTTGTTGTATTTGAACAACTGTTGCCATCTGTATAAGAATAAACAACTGAACGGCTACCGACGCTTAATAGAGAGGGGTTAAAAGTTGTGGCCGTTGTGCCATCAATTTTAAACGTTCCGCCCGTTGGTGTACCTGTTAAAGTTACGGCTGTTGCTGATTTGCAATACGCAGCGTTCAAACCTGTGATGGAAACGGTTGGTAAAGCTGGATTAGCCACTGTTTTCGATACATTGTTTGTGGCATTTGAACCATAGATATTGAGCGAAAAACTGCTGTAAACACCCGCCGTTAAGCTACTCAATGTAAAAGCATTGGCACTAACCGTTACATTTTTGGGGCTACTGGTGCCTGTTGTTGTAAAACTCAATGCATAAGTGCCATCAGGGACATCTGTCGTTGTGAAAGCGATACTACCCGACGCACCACCGCAAGTAGTGGCATTTGTAGCAGTTCCTACGGTCAATGTTGGTGCTGTGTAAGTGAACGGTACGATGTATGTACACGCACCACCATTCGGCGTTATTTTAGCATAAAATGTTACCGTACCTACTGGACTACTTGAAGGTGTAAACGTATTGGGTGCAGTAAATGTACCCGCCGAAGTGGTCGCTGCGGCATCCGTAAAAATACCGTTGACAGTGCCGTTGTAAGTGCCGCCATAAGTAAATATTGGCAACGGTTTGTTTTTGACAATGACCGAAGCGGGTTGATTGCTCGTTACTGTACCTGTCAAAGTGCTGTATTTCAAAACGCCATTGTTGGTGAATGTACCGCCTGTGTTGGTCAAATTATTGGTTGAAATAAATCCTGTATTGGTCGTTGTACTACCACTCGTATTTATATAATTGCCCGTACTCATTAGGATTTTACCACAACCACTATTCGTAAGCGTTCCACCGAGCTCATTTAAAATACTTGCTCCTGCTGTCATATTGATAGTACCCTCATTGAGAACCGTCGAATTAATATTCAGATTTAAACCCAAAATTGAACCTAAACCTGAACCTGAATAACTGATAGTGCCATGATTTGTTAAGTCTAGGGAAGTAGTAATACCATTACATTCAAAATTACCATTTACAACCCCTGTACTTTCGTTTATAAATGTAAGCTCACCAAGATTTCGTACATTTATTCCTACAAGATTATCTGTATTTATTGTGCCTCTGTTTGTAATACTTGATGGGGCAAAGGCCATAATGCCATATCCCAATCCATTTCCATTCGTATTGATAGTACCTTCATTGATGATAGAAGTACCTGCGTTTTGAAAAACTATATTAGGATTATTGCTTCCTGATGTTAAAGTACCGCCGCTATTTACTTTAAGCAGTGCATCTGTGGTAAGGGATACTTGCAGAGCCACCGCCATTGTGCCACTCAAAATAACGGGGTCGTTTGTTACATTTGGAATGAGGGCGCGATTAGTTGCTGTCGGCACGCCATTTGGCAACCAATTGCACGGGTTTGCCCAATCGGTGCTGAATTCCCCCGTCCACGTCATATCCTCGGTGGCGGTGGAGACAGAGGGGCAAATGCAGTTGTAGGTGTCGCCTGTGATAGTCCAACCTTTTACGGTGGTCAGATTGGTGCGGGCTGTTTGCGCAATGCAATATACGAGCGGGGATGCATTGCCTAAGTTTTTATTGGTATAGCCCGCTGTGTTCCAAGCGGTTAGCATAGCATCGTAATTGGTTTTAGAAATATGCGAATTGTTGAAAATATCACCCATATTTGTAACATTGGCGATATTCAAGTGACCAATATTTTGGTTGAATGCCTGTGCTGCATAAAACATAGACCCCATATCCGTTACTGCCGCCGTATTAAAGCTGCTAGGTAAGGCTTGGTTAAAGGACGTACAACCGTAAAACATGTTATTCATGTTCGTTACCGCCGCCGTATTAAAGCCGTTAGGCAAGGCTTGGTTGAAGGAAGTGCAATCATAAAACATAGAACCCATATCCGTTACCGCCGCCGTATTAGGTACGTCAGTTGCGTCAAGCACCATATTACGACAACCACCAAAAGCACTCTCCATGCTTGTCCATACCACATCACCCCATTGTTTTATTGCGGTCAAACGGTTTTTGTCAGCACCATTACCGATAGCAATTCTTTGGAAATTGGTGGGCGAAATGCTCAAATCAATGGTCGCCCCCGTGGGTAAGCCTGAGATATTGGCAGCAATACCTGAAAATGTACCCGAACCACTCGTACCAGCAGGTACGGTTGTCCAAGTATAGTTGACGGTGCCTGATGTTGCCACGTTAATACTCAACATATTAGCACTCGTCCCAGACGTCGCCAAGTTCCAACGGGTGATGAAGGCGTTTTGTGCCAACACGTTATGGCTGAACATCAAAGCCATAAAAAGAAAAATAAAATTTTTCATAAGTTTTAAATTTTAATACAATAGGAAATAAGTTTTATTAAAAAATGTAACTGTTTCGTTAAAAACATAGACAAAAGTAGCTGTTCGGTAAGGTAGAGAATGTTCTGTTAACCCAATAGACGGAATGGTTTTGCAAACTCCCGTTTTCACCCTGCGAATGGATTTGAGGGCAATAAATAAATCTCAAAATGAGTAAAATACTGAGGGGTATCTAAAATCTCATAACTTATCTCTCATAACTCAATTCCCATTTTCCATCCAATTCAAGAACGGTTTTACTTTGAAGCGCGGCACGAAGATATTTTCGGATGTAGATACTGTTAGATGCAACACAAGTCGTTGATTGAAATAAGGTTCAACATCTTTAATGGCTTCTCGATTGACAATCACTTGGCGGTTAATCCGATGAAATTGTTGTGGCGCGACCGCTTTTTCAAGGGCTTCCAATGTCTTAGAAATACCATGCTGATGGCCTTTAAAATCAACTAGATACACCTTTTCATTGTCCAAATACATGAAAGCAATGGTGTCCACCGCCACGAAGTACATTCGGTCGGCCAGTCGAATTGAAAAGCTGATTTGGGCTTTATTGTCTGTTTTGGGTATGATTTTTTTTTCCATTTTTAATCTCTAATCTTTCACTTTTAATTCTTAATTCTTAATTAAGTAGTTCAACCTAAATAAACGGGAATTTTATTTTTGCAAAATATTGATTATCAAGGTGTTGCAGAAAAGTGAATTCCCGTTTATTTAAGTACGACTACTTAGAAACACCCCCTCAGTATTTTTGAGACTTTTCTTTCTACGTAGCAAATGGGTCACTGATTAGACTGATGCGACTGATTTTTACTGATTTTTTCTTTCGATAAAATGAATTTAAAAAGAAAATTCGTGAAAATCAGTCGCATCAGTCGCATCAGTCACATCAGTCGCATCAGTGGCCCATTACGCCTAGGGCTATTGCTACGTGGAAAGAAAAGTCTCATATTTTACTAAAAACCAATGGCGTAGCTCTGAATGATGCAACAAAATTGCTTCATTCAAAAAAAAATAAATAGAAGAAAGTGGGTGAATTGCTTAAAAGTGGGGGTGAATTGACTAGAAAAAGGGGTGAGTCAAATTAGAATTGGTAACGTGTAAATAATAACATGGCCGAATTTTCATAGCTAATCCCTGCGGGTAAGTATGAGGAGTGAGGGGTATAAAAAACTGATTATCAACGCTTTAATTTTGTTTATGCGACATTCAACGCCCTATCAAAACCTTTCCTCGCCGCATCGTTCTGAACAGCATAAATGCGAAGAATGCACCCAACCACATTGACCATTTAACAAGGCTCTCGGCCCCTTCTTTGTGAAATAGAAAGCCTAAAACGGCGGTTGCAATCAACAACAACGTAAAAATGAGTTGCTGAACGACAGTATATATAATACGTGTACTGTTTTTCACATCGGGATTATTGACCGACACTTCACCGTTTCGCACATTCTGTAACACTTGCCGCAATTCTTCGGGCAACGCCAAAGTTGTGGCGACGGTGCGTTGTAAAAAATTATTGGCGAAAGCGAACAAACCTTCATCCTTCATAATGTATTGCTGCGCGTAAGGCCGCACGACGTCCAAAGGATTGAAACTTGGGTCGAGGACGTTGCACAGACCTAACAACAGCGTTAACATTCGACTCAACAACACATAGTCTTTCGGCACTTGCACTGCGCCCGCAACACCATTGAAACCGATTTCTTGAATCAAACTAAATAGGCTGTTGTTGAACGGGTCAACTTTAATGTCTTTGAAGTTTAAGCCTTCAAATTTAACCTCATTTTGTAGGAAATTCCGCAAGGCTTCCAGCATACGCGTGGCCATTTTTTCAGCATCGCGGCTATCCGATATAAAACCCATCGCATTCAAAGCAGCGACTACTGACCGTGTATCATTTTTGATAGCGGCCTCAATCAACTGCGGAATGCCCTCGCGCAAGGCCACATTGAGCGTCGAAACCGCCCCAAAATCTAGCAAAACAACCGTTCCGTCTTGCTGCACAAGAATATTCCCGGGATGCGGGTCGGCGTGGTAAAACCCATCTTTGAACAACATTCGGCAGTAAGCCCTTAGTAAACAGGCCGCAAGGTCGCGCCGATTGAGTTGCCACGCGTCGAGTTGCGCGAGATTTGAGATTTTTACGCCATCGTGCCAAGTCGTCGTCATAACTTTTTCAGTAGAAAAACCTCTATGCACAATCGGCACAGTAATACCCGCTTCTTCGGCCAAATTAGCGCGAATCTGCTCCATCGAATTGGCTTCTCGCGTAAAGTCTAGCTCTTCTTCAATCATCTTTCGGACTTGCGTGTAGAGATAGTCCACCCCTTTGATGTCAAAAAAATAAGCCGCGAGCCGCGTTAATCGTTTGATAATCAGTAAGTCAACTTCTGCAACTGTCTCAATATCAGCGTGTTGTATTTTCACAACGACTTCCGTTCCATCATGCAACCGTGCACGGTGTGCTTGCCCGATTGACGCCGCCGCAAGGGCGTTTTCATCAAACGAAGCGAATAGTTCTTCAATCGGTTTCTCCAACTCGCGCAACACCCTAGCTCGAACGGTTGAAAAAGGCCGTTGTGGAATTTGGTCTTGCAAGGCTTCCAAGGGTTTTTGAAACGCCTCGGGCAGAAAATTGGAGAGAATAGACAAGATTTGCCCCAATTTGATGAACAAACCGTTGAGTTTTAAAATCGCCTCCTTGACGCGCTCGGCGTTTTTGATGTGCAGCGCGAGAATGCGGTCGTTGTACCATTTTTGGCCAAATAGCTTGCGCAACAAACGCAACCGCATATAACTCCACATCACAACCGCCGTTGTCCAATAGGCTTTTCGTAAACGATAGCCGCGAGAATAAATGTTTTCAGAAGACATTTTATACCAAATAATTATGAAGTGACAAATAAAATCCTCCAAAGGTTCAAAACCTTTGGAGGATTGGTAATCAGTTAGTTACTGATGTTACGCAAGCCCGAAGGGCTCAAATATAAATAACCGTAGATGCAATCTACGGAAACAGTAAAATGTGTTCCCAACTCCGAAGGAGTTGAATAGGGCTATCAATGAGTTACAAACACATTCAACTCCTTCGGAGTTGGGAACTGCGTAACATTAGTTAGTTATACAGTTTATTTTACCTTTATTTGGGATGTTTCATTTATCATTTTACAGTTTGCACACATTTAAGAAATTTAAAAAATTTCCTAAATGTTATCAATCCATTGACTATCAATGCTTTAAATTACGCACAGATTTACTAAATTTTTCAGATTTAGTAAATCTTGCTAAAAAAGTGTAAACTACTTTTCAAGCAAAATGAAACATCCCGAAATTTTGCAAATTTCCTAAATCTTTTGCCACTTTTACCACAAAAATGCCTTTTTTTACTCAAAAATTGATTTGCGACATAAAACCGATAATTCCGTAATAAAATTGCATTTTACTATTTCAACCATTTTTTACTATGAAATAAAACAAGTTTGGCCATTCAAATCCATAGCTTTTGACGGGCAACTAGATACCCCCTCAGTAAAAAAGCCACCTCGCATGAACGAGACGGCTTTTTTACTGAGGGGGTAGTGAATTTACTCAAAAAACGCATCATATTGATTGCCATGCCCCATCTCGCGTTGCGGCACTTTGACGGGCGAATTCAAGTCCAACGTATCTTTTTTCAAGACCAATTCATCTTTCGACGTGCCGAGTAGAAGCGACGAACTTTTCTTTTCCCAATCTTCCAACATCTTCAAACCTTCTTCTTCAAAAACGCCATTTTGTAGGTCAATGCCTTTCATCACGGAGTCCGTCATGTCCATAAATTGCTCCATTTCACCGATTTTGGCGTTTACGTCGTTGGCCACGGCCTCCAAAGCCATGTCGAACATCATGCGTTTGTCGGGGTCGCCTTTGAGGATAGACATCGCCGAATTCATTGCCGAATGACTTGCCAAAATTGCGCGGCGTTCCATATCTTTCACCTGCACTTGGTCTTTCAAATCTTCGGCCATGATAAAACTCGCTTCGTGCATCTTATTTAGAATGCGGTAAAGCGTTTCCATGCGTTTGTAGAGGTCTTCGAGGCGCATATTTGAGTCTTCCAAACGCCCTGCTTTGCGGGTTTTGAGAATCATAATCGCTTGTTTTTCAGCGTCTCGTGCCTTCGTTGCGTCGCGCAAGTTGACCTGAATTTCTTTCTGATTGTTGACAATCAACTCTTTTAGTTTGTGCATTTGACCGCGCAATTGATTCATTTGCTTGGTCATTTTGCCCAAACTCGCTTCCAAATGGTCAATATACGATTTCAAAACGCCAATTGGGTCAAGATTTACAAAAATGCTCGTTATCCAACGCATGACACTTTTGTAGGCAAAACCGACCAAATTACGCATTTTAGGGTCTAAAATCATGTAAATTATGGCCGACAAACCAATCAGCATACCCGATAAATACAAGGTATCTTGCGCCAAGTCAATAATTGTTTCTATTGACGTATATAAAAAATAACCACCCGTGACGACTAATCCCGCCAATGTCACCATGCCCAGCGTGCCTTCTGGTTTTTCCCAAAACGATTTGGGCTTAAATTCTTTAATTTCCATACTACTTGATAGTTGATTTCAAATTTTCAGAAGGTAGCAACGGAGCTTGCTCCGTAAGGCTTAGCTTTTAAAAG
>JAYSRS010000698.1:0-7449 GCA_043720935.1 Saprospiraceae bacterium | reverse complement strand
TCAAAAAATAAGCTGCCTCCTAGAAAAAACCTTTAAAGGGCGTCTTTCGAGCGAAGCGAGAAACAGCCCGTAAAACGCGCTTTTATTTATTCCACGTTCCTAAGCAAATAACAAGACGTTTATTTAGTTGAGATATGCCTACGGAGCAAGCTCCATCGCTACCATTTTTACCACCGTCGCACCAAGCCTCTCCGTCAATTTTTCCCCATTCCAAGCCGTTATAAATCTTTGAATATCAATATTTTGCCCTTTCATTTTTTCAAAGATACCCCTCAGTATTTCAGGCTTTTGAACCACATTTGGCGACGCAATCACCCATTTATCCAACGCATAACCAAGTGCGTTTTGCAACAGCGTCAAGTATTGCGCGTCCGTTGCCCCGCCTTTTTTACCCAAATTTTTGGTCGTAATTAAATCCACAAGCATCCCTAACGCCGTCAAATTGCCATCATTTTGCAAGAAAAACGCCGTCTGTTTATAGCTTTCTGTCTTCAATAATTTGGCATCGGCCACGGCTTGAATATTGTCAAAATACTGCATTAGTCGGCGGCGCATCCATCGGTCATTCTCGGCGTTTAGCGGCGCATTTGCCGCGCTTTCAACAGTTGTTAAACCTTGAATATCAAGGCTACGGTCTTTGTTTTTTACTTCTATGTTCCGCTGCGTAGCTTCTATGTTCCCTGTGTTTGCGCTTGATGTTTGTACGTTTAGGAAATTTTCAAAATTTCCTAAACGTTGAGCGTCCGAGATTTGAGTATCAACGTTTTGCGAACAATAATTAAAACCCCCGTCAAACCTTTGATTCGACCTAAACGCACACAACCAGCGACGATATTTATTTTCAAACGTGTCCAACGCCCTAGGATTTTGACGTTCAATGTCCAACCAAATATGCGCGGGTGCTTCGTGCGCGAACAACCGCGTGAGTTCTTCTACAAAATTATTATCGCCAAAACGCTTTCCCCACGATGGCATAACCAATTGAATAACAAACGAATACACATCTGCTTCGGGCGAATAACAATCATTTTCGGATTGATTGTCCCCATCATTTTCAGAAGACAACAAAAACGACGGTGACACATCAGTCGGCGGGTCGCAGTCATAGCAATCATCCGTTTTATTAGCTGAATCTCGACAAATATCCGCTTCATTTAAGTACGGCAAACAGCAATCAGTCGCCACTTCTCGCGCACAACGGGCGATGTCAAGCGGTGTGCGAGGCCGCAACAATATTTTTTCAATCAAATGCACCCCCTCAGTATTGAGGCACTTATCGGCGCGTTTCAGCACTTCGGAAGCCGCCGACAACATCGGATAATCAGCTTTATGAATGGCTAAAATTTGCGTTGTGTCCACCAATTCAAAGGTGTAAGCCCCACGCTCGGTTGCTTGAAAAACGCGGTAGTTTTTGGCATCGCGTGACAATTGAATCACATCAACTTTACTTTGATTCAAACACGTTTTAGCGTCGGCCAAAAGGGTTAAAAACGCCGTGTCTTCATCTGTTTCAAACGGCAGATTTGGCGGACAACCGCAATAAACGGGCGTTACATCCTTACTTTTTTGAGTTAAAATCAATTGCGAATAAGGCCGTTTTAATGCTAAATTAGGCTCATTCAAGGCAATTTTAGCATTTTTTGTTGCCAATTTTGTTAAAAACGCTTGACATTTATCCACCGATGAAAACAGCAACGGACTTGTGGCCAATCGGTAACACGTATCGGCGGCTGAAAAAGTCCAATTAGGGCTGTCAGTCTTGTGATGCGTATATAAAACGTCCGCTTTTGAAGCCCTCGCCAATCGGTCAACGCCGTGCCAAGCTGCGTCGGTTGTCAAAAACCGTTGCGCGCTTTCTAAAAACAACTCAAAAAGACCAATATTGTAGTGGCAATCACTTGTCATCGAAAGCCGCGTTGCCCCTGCAACAGTAAACATTTTATCGAACTGATGCCAAGCCGCCAAAGCCGTTTCGGGTGTCTCAAACGTCTCGACGCTTCGCCAATCAACGGCCCCATTTTCCGCGTTTGTCAAGGCAAAATGGTATTTTTTACGTCTTTTTCCTTGTAAATCAAGCGATTTATTCCCTATTTTAAAAGATTCATCTCCCGTTTTGAGTGATTTGCCCCACGTTTCCCGAAGCGGATAACGCTGCGCGAAAGCCGCTAACTGCTTAATATCATAAGCCATCGCCGCCGTATTTGGAACAAAAAGACGGTATTTTCCTTGCAACTCAACGCTGTGCAAGCCAACAGGATACCCCTCAGTATCTCTACCATTTTTATCATAAAAAATGCCATTTGATGCGTCTTTTGATGGTTTCAAAACGTCATAATTTGTCCCATTCATCGCCGCAAAAACGTCTGCGTAAGCATTCTCGACAAAAGCAGTGTAGGCTTCTTGCGGCGTGTCGTAACCCGTCCAACTTGCCCAAAGTGTTGCCCCACTTTCAGGCGTTAAACCAACGGGCGCGTTTGATTTACGCTTTACTTTTAATACATAATGCCATTGATTACCAATCTGTAACAAGTTTTCCGTGTGGCAACAAAATGTCAAAACATCATAGCGTTGCGTAGTACGTTGGGAAAACGCCTTAAACTTTTCAGCCGCTTCCGTTTGATTAAAAGTCCAATAATCGTCTTTTTCGTTCACTGCCAAAGCCAAAGGCGCGTCTTTATCCAACATTCGATACACGTAACGCCCTTGTTCACTCCGCGCCGATTTTTGCACCGCCGACTGAATGACCCCCTCAGTATCGCGCAGTTTTTTAACATCGCCCATAAACGCCGCCGCCCGTTCAGACGCTTCAGGCATGAGCGCGGCACGTTCGCCTGTATCTGTCTGCAAACCCTTATCTGTCAACGTTTTAGCGTGTAAATCTTTGACAAATGCCGCAAACCCTTCGTCCGCTTCCGCAACCGACGCATAGTCTTTTTCAGAAATAAAAAGCGGTGTTGTGTCCGTCTCCGATGCAAAATATTGGAACTTATAACGGTCGGGATATTCATGCGTTTGCACTGAATAACGGTTGTCCGACACGTGCTGAATCAAGGTGTCAACAGCCTTTTCACACGTTCCAAGTGCCTCAAAAACCGTTGCCGAAGTGGCACACGGCGCACCATCGCGGAGAATATCAAACGCATAAGTCGTTGTCTTTGAATTACTTACGTCCGACAAATGCAAATGGCCTTGCAAGTTTTCATGTACGTTGTAATGCTCCTTCTTTCCCACTAAATGTAGGGTCAAATTAAAGTCCGCAAGTGCGTGTTCTTGTGAATCAAAATGAGAAAAACTTTTAAGTGTAGCGACTTTTTCATCACGCTTTGCAACGCTTTCATCACGCTTTGCAACGCTTTCATCACGCTTCGCAACGCTTTTATCAAGCGACGCAACGTCTTGAACAGTTGGAACAGACCCCTCAGTATCAGACGATTTTGACGCTGTTTCTAACAAATGCCAAACAAAACGTGGCGGTTCTGCTTGAATTATTAACGGATTTTGCACCGTTTTGAGCAATTTCTGAACATTTTTCAACGCCTTGTCGCGTTCTTTTTCCGTTGCAAAAAAGCTCGGAAACTTGGCCACAAATCGGCTGTCTGACCCCCTCAGTAAAAACGTAAAATTGGCGTTAAATTCATCCCCCGACTTGTAATACCGCTTCGCATCCGTTGCCAAAATCAAGGCATCAAAAGCCGATTGCAATGCCTTTTCACGGTCTAAAAATGCGTCTAAACTATTGAACAAAACGGCGTCACCCGCCATAAATGACCATAAAAAGCCGTTTTCTGCTTTCAAAATTTGGATATTTTCGCAAAAAGTCACGCCGTTCACCGTTTTAGCGTTTACAAAGTCCGTCAATGCCGTTGCTTCGTCGGGCGTCTCGTTCGTACCACTTTCTTTGCGGTTTTCACCGTCAAAAATGTGCCACCGAAAGACGGGCGGCAAGGTCGAAACGGCGGGTGTGAAGGCCGTCAAATTCATAAAAACCGAAGCCGCTTGCGGGTCAGCAGCGAGCGCAAAGGCTTTTGTTTCAAGGCTTTTTGTAAAATTATTGGTCGCATCTAAAGCGGTTGCTGCCGTTTTAAATGTCGTTTTTCCAACGCTTACAACGTCGTCGAGGTTAAAAACCTCGACGACGTTTGTTCCACCAACATTTACCAAACCCGCGTCAGGTTGTAACCCAACAACGGTTGTAACCATCAGATCACCCGCCGTTTTAGCGTTGTGCAACTCAATTTTCCAAAGCGTCGAAGCAATAAAAACTTCATTTTCTGCCCTATTTTGCCTGAAAATTGCGTGAATTGCCGCCACTACTGCATCACGTTCGGTTTCCGTTGCGTAAAAAACGGGATGTGTCAGTGTGGCCAAAGGCGTTTTGAAGGCAAACCCAAAACCCTTCGTCGGCGTCGAGAATGTATCAAAATTCCCTTTCAATTCGGCTCCCTCAGTAAACGACCGAACAACTGCCGCCGCGTTGTCTTTCGAAAAAGCGTCGCTCGTTTCAAACAACGGATTACCCACTGCATCCGTAATTTTCACCAAAAATTCATCTTCGCATACGTCAATAACAAACGGGCAAAGCGTCCGCCGCCGCAAGTCTTGAATGCCCGACAACGCCTTCAAACGCTGCTCAAAACCAGACGTATTGTCGCTTGGCCAGCCCCCCTCAGTATAGTCAAACGCCTTTGCTCTGTTTTGGCTTGACACGTCATAATTTGATAAAAAACGCGCTTTATCAAGGGCTGTTTGCGTTTTATCTTCGGTTTTTCCTTTAAAAACTTGGTACATCAACAACGCGTAATCCGTAAATTGCTCCGAAAAACGGGCGAGTAAATGGTCAAGCAAACCGTTTCGCCGCGCCGCGTATTGCTGCGAATTTTCAAGCGTTTGATTCAATAAACCCACATTGTCGGCAGGGGAGGAGACAATATCAAAACCATAAATTTTACCATCTGTTACTTTATCCAAAGGCCGATTGACCAAGCGAAAACCCGTGTTAAAACTGCCCACGAGTGCCGTCAAAGCCGCCGC
The DNA here is from genome assembly GCA_043720935.1 of Saprospiraceae bacterium. Classification (GTDB taxonomy): domain Bacteria; phylum Bacteroidota; class Bacteroidia; order Chitinophagales; family Saprospiraceae; genus JAAFJT01. The sequence continues at coordinate 2,418 of JAYSRS010000698.1, read as the reverse complement.
TTCCCGTGCCGCTTTCGCCGTCGGATAATGCGCCCGCCCCAACAAAACGGCTGTGCCAAGCGTCGGTTGAATTGTGAAAAAGAAGCCATACGCATCTTCATAAACGGTAGGAGTAAAATGGGCATTTGCCAAGTTTTGGCGCAACAAATCCATCACCGCATCGCGCTGAAAAATGCTGTCAAACAGGTGCGATTGTATATTTTTCGACTCATTTCCCAAGCTATTCGACCATTTTTGAGCAAAATATTCTAAAAAATCAATTTCCAACAAGACATCTTCCCGTTTGTTAATTCGCTTGTCAGAAGGCTTATTTTGATTAAATTCTTTCACCAAATCCTTAAACGTATCTTCTAAAAGAGCCCCCTCAGTATAAACTGCCAAAGCCGTCGTCAAGGCCGTTTTTCCTACGTCGGATTGAGCAAAAGAGAGCAAAACATCCACATTCGGCACGTTTTCCAAGCTGCCCGTGAAGTAAGTGTGTTGTTGAGTAGCCGACCTTTCGGTATCGGGCAACATTGAAAATAGGTCGCGTATGCGCGTCAGTTGTGCGAGGTAATCGGTCAAAATCCGTTCAAAAAACAGCAAATAACCCTTAAATTGCCGTACTTCGGCGGTTTCTCTGTCCGTTGACTCTGCTGACAAACCACCTTCACCGATGCGATACACCCGTGGATAATCGCGTTGAATGGAATAATAATCGCCCAAATCGTCCAAAATCGCCCCGTAAGGCAAGGGTTCAGCCGTCAAAACGCCGTTGCGTTGCGCGGGTTGATTTTTGACAGCATTCGACAAGTCTGCAACGGTTCTAGTTTCCGCCGTGACGCCTTTTTTCAAGGTCAATTCAAGGTCTTGCAAAACGGCTACCGTGCCTTCGTGAATCTTGTAACACCAGTTTTTGGTCACGACCTGCGCGTTCGTTTCTCGCTTTTCCAATTGCAACAATTGAACAGACTGAACGCCTTCAACTTGCGACACCAAATTGTATAAATCTGAAATGTGTATCTCTTTGCGAGGCTTACTGTTATGCAATTCATCGGTATCAATAAAACCTGTATTGAAGTCCGAAAAAACGGCTGAATCGAGCAACGCTTTGCTCAAAATAATGCGTTTTTCGGCGTCCGTTTTGCCGTCAAAATCCGCTTTCGCTGTCTGCAAAATTGTCTGCAAAACGCTTTGTAAAGTTGGAAAATTAACGGTCATTGAAGGCCGTCCTTCATAAATATCTTCAATCGTTTTGCCTTTGTCGAGCAGTTCTTGAAGCGCATAAAAACGCGCCGACGGGGCGATAAACGCCGCAACAGCACGGTGAATATCGGCATAAACACGCGCCGCGTCCGCCTGATTTTCGAGCAAAACTGTTCCTTTAATCACAAGCGGGTCGGCACTCAAAACCGCCGATTTCTCTGCTTCAAACGGCTCAAAATCTTCGCATAAATTGCGGTGTTTATTGAGCAGCTTAGTGACTTTTTTACTTAAATCTTGATGGCTTATTTTAGGGCGAATGACTGAGGGGTCGAGTTTAATATCCGTTTCTTCGCTTGCGTTGTCTTGAACCCAATCAAAATTGGGTTCAAGACAAATTTTGTATAAACCATTGATTGTCAAATCTTTTGAATCTTTTCCGCCTTCCAAAACCATCACTTTTGACGCATCCGACACTATCAGCCAAGCATTGCGAATCTCGGGCAACGACAGCAGTAGTTTACGATAATCCATAATGGTTAATGGGTTATTCGTTAGAATTTGGTTCGGCGTGAAAAAGTTATCATCCTTGAAATTATCGTCTTTAAGATTATCCGTAGTCGGGGCGAGTAAACTGTCAATCGGGCGGCTTGTTCGGTAGCCTAAATCCAAGATAGCATAGGACAACACTTCGAGCGTCGTGATGCCCGGGTCATGCAGATTGTGGTCAGTCCATAGCTTGCCCGACAATGCGCCGAGGTGCTTCAAACCTTCGTTACGCAAAGCTGTAAAGTCAAGCCATTCAGGAAAATCTTTGTCTATTTTCTGAATGACGGGGACTTTGTTATGTGCATTGTCTATGGTCATAAAGTGTTCGTTTTCAATAAGTTATCAATTTTTTGACACAGAGTTCAGCAGTTTCTAATGTGGGATTTCGATTGCGGCGTAGCTGCAGAATCTCGGTAATAATAGGCTCAAAGTCCAATTTTCGATGCGGTGTAACCGCAAAACCGCCTGTTTCGCGGTTACACCGCGTAAAAAATCCTTGGTTGCTTGAATATTACCGAGATTTGGTAGCTACGCCGCTGTGAAAAAGCCACATTAGAAATTGCTGCACAGAGTTTTTTGTCATTCAGAAGGAATCTCTATTTTATGTGGGTTATTAAAATCTACAAAATAGAGATTCCTTCTGAATGACAAAAATAAGGTGGAAATTACAACCCATCAATCGCAAGT
>JAYSRS010000697.1:0-2658 GCA_043720935.1 Saprospiraceae bacterium | reverse complement strand
ACAATTATAAGCCTTCTTTGAAGAAATTAGTGGAGTTGAAAATCCACGGTATTGATAAGGAATACATCAGCACTTTGCAAAAATATGGCTTCGTAGATGCGCCAATTGAGCAAGTTTTGCAAGCCAAAATCCACGGTATTGATGACGAATATTTAACAAGTTTTGTTAGAGTGAAAAAAGAAAAAAGGTATTCGTTGGAAGAAATGATTCAGATGAAAATTCACGGGGCAGACGGTGATTATGTGGCACAATTGGAAGGCAATAGTGGCAAAAAACTAAGCCAAGAAGACGTTGTGAACGCTAAAATTCACGGTTTGGATAAAATGGACGTGGATAAAATGGAAGAGTCAACGGGTGGAAAATTGGAAAACGATGATTTGACAAGTTTTGCGATTCACGGCATTGATGCGGATTATATTGCGAAGATGAACAGCATGGGTTTGGGCAAGTTATCGGCGGATGATTTGGTGGCGGCAAAAATCCACGGCATCACACCCGAATTTATCAAAACGTATTCAAGTATGGGCTTGGGCAAGGTGAAATTTGATGATTTAGTGGCGGCAAAAATCCACGGTATTGATGCGGATGCGGTGCGTAAGTTCAAAATGATGGGTTTTACCATGAAATTTGATGATTTGGTAGCCGCAAAAATCCACGGTTTGACACCCGAAACGATGCAACAATTTAAAGATATGGGTTTCAACGATGTGTCTTTTGATGATGCGATTAGCTTCAAAATTCACGGCATTACGCCACAATTGGCGAGCGAATTTAGAAATGCGGGCTTTAAAGACGCTTCGATGGATGAATTGGTGGCGTGTAAAATCCACGGCGTGACCCCTCAGTATATCAAGGGTTTTGAGGCGGTTGGCTTGAAAAATTTGGATTTAGACGATGCCGTGGCGTTCAAAATTCATGGCGTGACACCCGATTTTGTGAAATCCTTGAAAGAAAAAGGCTACGAAATTGATGCCGATAAGGTGTTGGAAAAGAAGATTAGAGGTGGTAATAATAAAGGTGGTAGCCGGTCATTTAACAACAGCAACAAGCCTAATGTGAATATTAATTTGGGTGATTTGAAAATCAATTTGGGCGATCTGAAATTGGATGAAAAATCTATTGAAAAGACGGTTGAAAAAATGGTTTCAAGTGTAGTTTCGGGTTCAACGATGGGTACTTTTATGAAACTTTTGGTTAAAGATAATTTGGTAAAATTGAATAAAAAAGTAGTTATAAAAGCGGATAGAAATTGGTTATCTATTGACGGTAAAAAATTGGATGATGCGCAATTTCAAAAATATAAAAATCAAGTAGAATCTAAGCATGATAAATCACTTCCAAAAGATTTTAGGTTTGGTTTTGAAGGTCTTATTTTAGATTTGAAAGGTGATAATTTGAGGATACAAGGTAGTATTGAAACGGATGGAGATTAATGATGAGTTATGAATGATAAATGATGAATTTAGTCTGCATAAAATATTGATTATCAGTTGTTTATGTGTGGCTTATATTGTTTGATTAATTCTATTTTTAATTAGAATTTAATTTATTTATCAATACGTTTTTATATTGTTTATATTGATAAATAAATACTAAATACCGAGTAAAAATTAATGTTATAGAATTGATATTTTTTTTTGAAACACATAGACACACAGGACACATAGTTTTATAATTATTTCTTTAAAATCATGAAAAAAAATTTGAAAAAAATGCCTTTCTATGTGTCCTATGTGCCTATGTGTTACAAAAAAAAATGACCTAATTATTTATTAATAGTTACCTAATCTTCAATAATACTAAATATTTAATTCAAGTTAAAAATTAATTATTAAAACAGAAATAGAATTTTTAAATAATGGTTTTTTAAGGGCAAAAAATTCTATAAAATCCTTTAAAAAATCTTCTAAAAATCCTAATTCAAAAACAAAGAAACGTCATGAAAAAGTTATTTGCAGCAAGTTTAATTTTAGTCGCTATTGTCTGTTTTTCTTTTCAGAATAAAGACAGTATTTTAGTGGAGAGGGGCCCCTCAGTATTTGAGCCAATTTTGACTCAAAATTTGGCATCCGACACGCTTGATATAGATGAGCAAATGCGGGTTTTAGAAAAAGAAATGAAGGTTTGGGAAGCCAAAATGAAGCCCTACAAGGAAGCTATGGAAAAAGTAGCGGACAACATGAAACCACACGAAAACGATATGAAAGAAATGCAGGTGAAAATGAAACCACTTGAAAAACAAATGCGGATTTTGGAGAAAAAAATGAAAGCCGCCACGAGCGATGATGAGCGAGAAAAGATAAGCGACGAAATGGGAAAAGTGGGTGATGAAATGGGTAAGGTTGGCGACGAAATGTCGGGTCATGGGGATAAAATGTCGGTCGTGGGCGATGAAATGAGTGCGTTGGGCGATAAAATGAGTGCTATTGGTGACGAAATGAGTAAAATTGGAGACAAAATGAGTTTGGTGGGTGAAAAAATGGAAGCCCGCCACAAGAAAGTTTTTTCTTGGTTTTTTAAAGAATTGAAAAAAGATGGTATCATAAATGAAGGTAAATGCTCGATTATTATGGAGGCGGGCATCTTTATCGTGAACGGCAAAACGTTGAGTCAAGAGCAATTGCAGAAGTATAAAAAAGGCATTGAAGAGCGTTTGGG
>JAYSRS010000696.1:0-7496 GCA_043720935.1 Saprospiraceae bacterium | reverse complement strand
TTAAGTGGAAAAAAAACGCCGTTATTTACAAAAGTAGAAAATGCGTAAATATTTAGAAATCAACACGTTGCAACGCAATAGTACGAGATAAATGTCAGAAATCGAATCACATATTCCCTCCCCCGAACCCGACAAAATACCGCTTGTTGAGGCACAGACGCCGCCTAAAAAGCGGGCGTTTATGCGGCGCGTCGGACGTTTTGTAAAGTGGACAGTTCTGACAGTTATGACCCTTTTTTTGATTATTGCCTTTGCTTTACGCATTCCTGCCGTTCAAAACTGGGTGATTGACGAAACCACCACTCAACTATCAAATAAACTTCACACAACAGTTAAAATCGGCAGTTTTAGCCTTGATTTTTTTGACGAATTGAGTGTCCGCAATCTTTACGTAGGCAACCAAAATGCGCCAAATGACACGCTACTGAACGTTGGTGCATTGCGCATTGATATTAACTATTTAGACCTTGCGTGGGGCATCGTACAACTTGACTGTATAGGCATAGGCGATGCGACCATTCGGATAGGCCGCGAAGAAGGTAAATATGACGATAATTTTCAATTCATTATTGACGCTTTCGACCCCCCAAAACCACCTTCGGGGAGGCCAGCACAACAGCCTGATTTTCGATTTGCACAGATTCATTTACGCAATATTGACTTTGTAAAAGATGATAAGGTTCGTGGACAACGCTTTGATATTCAATTAGATGCAGCCGACGTGCATACCAATATCATGAATTTGCCTAATAAAATCATGGACTTGCGCAGCGTTGAAGTACATCGGCCAAAATTCAAGATTACGGAGACTAACAGCAGCCCTTTGCCGCCGCGTCCGCCCCGTTATTTGGCTAATAAACACGTCTTAAAAACCTTCTATTTTTTGGATTTGGGCAGCTATTTCCCCTCTTTACCGATGCTTCTGAGGCGTGAAAAAACGCCGACTTTGACCGAAATTATCCAAGAAACGCCTGTGACACCCCCTCAGTATGTGACCGTTTTTGGCACTAAAATTCCCGAAAAACCCTTCCGTTTTAGCATCGGTTCGGTGGCGATTGAAGATGGAAAATTTCGAAATGACAATTTTTTCCGCGCGCCCAAACTGTTGCTGCCCGATTCATTGCTCGATTATGACCATTGTCAAGTCGCTGATTTCAATGCTTATATTCATAATTTTTTATTTACAAAAGAAGAATATACGGGTGTTGTTGACGGCATAAGTTTCAACGAAGCAAGTGGTTTTAAACTCACGCAACTCTCCGTCGGTGACGCCAAAGTGACGCCAACTAAAACAGAACTCTTTGGCTTACAAGTAGTTACGCCTTATTCTGCCGTCGGCGACACGTTTATTATGAACTATCCGAACGGTTATTTGTCGTTCCATGATTTCAACAATCAAGTCGAAATAGACGCACGGATTCACGCCTCAAAAGTGTTGATAAACGACATTATGACCTTTGCGACGCCGCTCGAAACGAATCCGTTTTTTAGGCAAAATCGGAACAAATACGCCCGCATCGAAGCGACCGTTAAAGGCATTGTAAATAAATTAAATGTAGAACCTTTTGACATTCAATTAGGCGATGGTTTTGCCGCAAAAGGCACGTTTCGCTCCCGTGATTTGAGCAATCCTGAAGGGACGATTTTGAACTTGAAATTGGACAATTTGCAGACAAATATGCCGTCTTTAAGGCAATTAGTCCCCGATTTCAAGCCCGCCGCCACTTTTGACCAGCTCGGAACGCTCAATTTTCAGGGCCGTTTTGATGGTTTTACGCACTCTTTTGTGGCCGATGGTAAGCTGCAAACCGCTATTGGCAACGCCGCGATGAACCTACAATTGAACCCTGATAGCGATTCCGCAACGGCGTTTTATCACGGCGATTTAGCACTCGACCAATTCGATATTGGCATTTTTACGCAAAATCCTGACCTCGGAAAAGTGTCGTTGAAGACCACAATACTGAGGGGGCGCGGCGTGACGTTGGAAAAACTCAACATGGATTTATTTGCGACGGTGGATAATTTTCAATTTAAAAAATACGACTACAAGAACCTTAAATTGTCGGGTAATTTGAGCCAAAAACAGTTCAACGGCCAGTTTGAAAGCCGCGACCCGAACGTTGATTTTACCTTCGATGGCATCGTAAATTTTGCGTCTGAAATTCCGATTTTTCGTTTTGAATCCGACATTCGTCAGGTCAATTTTCTCAATTTGAATTTGTTGAAACAAGACCTCGCCGCAAGCGGAAAGCTTAAATTGAACTTAACGGGAAAGTCAATCGGCGACATGGCGGGTACGATTAATGCGCGTAACTTATTGATTGTCAAAGATAAAACTGAAAAATACGCGCTTGATACGCTGTCCGTCATTTCCGATTTTGAGGTTTTGACCACAAATTCACCGCTTGGCAACAACCACTTTTTCTCTGTTTATTCCGACATTTTGACCGCCGAAATGGAAGGTGTTTTTAATTTTGAGAACATTCCAAAAGCGTTTTGTCAATTGTTTGAAAAATACCACCCGCGTTTTGCGGCTGATTTGGGGCTGAATTTTTGGAAAGAAGACCCCCTCAGTATTTCAGACGTTTTTACCATTCCGCAGTATCAAAATACGTCCATTTCGCAATATCTCAACCCCGTAATTCCGCAAATTTTTGAGTTTAGAGTAGATATTTCAAATAGTAAAAATTGGACAAAATTCTTTGATAACAAATTAGATACGCTTAAAGAAATAGCGATAAAGGGCAATTTTGACAACATCAACGACACCTACAAATGGGATATTAGAACCAATCAAACCCATTTTTATGACAATGTGAAAATTGTCGAATTTAGAACAAAAGGCACGGCAGCAAAGGATGTTATTGAGTGGGACGCGCAAATTTACAACGTCGTGGTAGGCGATAAACAGGATTTTCAAGACATTTTGTTAACCAATCTAGTGACTGGCGATGTTATCGAAGTGGGCTTGATTTCAGAGCATTTTTCACCGTCTTTGCAGCTCGATACCGTCGAATTAAACCTTATCATAGGTCGTGAGGACTCTGCTTATCGCATTAGTTTAGGCACCAAACAAAACTCGCGTTTGAAGATTTCGGGCGATTTTTGGGAACTTAACCGCGATAATTTCTTCCTAATTGCCAATAATGAACTAAAAGTTGACAATTTTGAACTGACCAACCTCGACCGAAGTATCAAGCTTCGCAGCTATGGCAAACGGGGATTGAGTGCGTTTTTAGACAATTTCGACCTTGCCTACGTCAACCGATTTATGAAGGACGACGACCGTTTTACCCTCGGCGGCAGATACCGCATCTTTGCGGTCATCGAAGACATTTTTAAAGGCGACAATTTTGGCGTTATCGGTATGGTTGATTCGTTGATGGTGAAAGGCGAAAATCGCGGCAATTTGCGCGTTGAGGCGGTTGGCACGAACCTGAAATCACCTTTAAAAGCCACTATTGCCTTAACAACCGACAGTTCTAGGTTAAATATTGACGGTTTTTATTACCCCGCAGTATTTGAAAAACATCCTGCAAACGCGCTTGATGCGACGATAAGTTTAGAAAATATTCCCTTCAAAACCTTGAAATTGTTGATTACCGAAGGCGCATCTGACTTCAAAGGTCGCCTTGATGGCAGCGCGCACGTGGAAGGTAAAGTGACCGAACTCAACACAACGGGCGCGGTGCGCTTACGCAACGTTGGTGTGACGGTTGATTACTTGCGCCTACCACTTTTAGTGAAAGACGAAACAATAAAAATTACTAATACGTTGTTTGATGCGACGGATGGGAAAATTTATGACCCACTTGGCAACGTGGCAACCGTGACAGGTGGACTGACGCACAACCGCTTTTTGGATTTTGGGCTAAACGTGCGTGTGGCATCCAAAAATTTCATGTTTATGAATACCACCCGCGATGACAATCCGCTCTTTTATGGCAAGGCAGTTGGTTCGGGTGATATTCAATTTTCGAGGGATTTCTTGCAAACAGACTTGAAAATTCGGGCAAAAACGGGAAAAGGTACGTCAATTACCTTCCCATTTGCGCGTGAGCAAACAGCGAGTGACGTTGGTTTTGTCGTTTTCAAGAACAAAAATCAGCCAAATACTGGGGTGGTAGTTCGGACGCCCGAAGTGAAAGAATTGCGCGGTTTGAGTCTCGATATGGACTTGTCTATGACACCCGATGCCGAAATTAATTTGATTTTTGACGAAGTTGCAGGCGATAATATCAAATCTCGCGGCACAGGCGACTTCCAAATCAAGATTCCTCGCGGCGGCAATGTCGAAATGACGGGCGAGTATCGTATAGAACAAGGTGATTATTTGTTTACGCTTTTTAGAGTTATCAACAAGAAATTTGCGATAAAACGTGGCGGCGTTATTCGTTGGAACGGCACACCTTTCGACGCCACAATGAACCTCGACGCGGAGTACAACGTGACGGCTGCGCCTTATAATTTCATCGCGCAATACATTCAAAATACAAGTTTGGAACAGGAAAGCCGAAAAGTCACGCCGATTGCTTTGGCTTTGAATCTGACGGGGCCGTTACTGAAACCTGACATCAATTTCAACATGGCTTTTCCGAATTTGCAAGGCCAATTGAAAGGCTACGTAGAGAGCAATTTGACGGTTTTGCGGCAAGACCAAAACGAATTGAACCGTCAAGTTTTCGGTTTGATTGCCCTTGGCGGCTTTTTGCCTACAAATACGTCCGATATCGGCGGCAATCTGCGGTCGGGGAGCTTGAATACGGCAACTGAAACGGCTTCTAACATTGTATCTTCGCTATTGAGCAAACTTGTTTCGGAGTACGTGACGGGTTTGGACGTGCAGTTGGGTTACAACGAGTATCAATATGATGCGGTAAGCGGCGTCGGGGGCCGACAATTCAGATTCCGCAGCAGCTATACGGTTAACGATAAATTTACGGTAAGCGGCGGTGTTGGCGTTGAAAGTGGGAATGTTGTTAGTAATAATAACGTGTTTGTCGGCGGGGATTTTATTGTTGACTACGCATTTAGCAAAGACCGAAGGCTTAAAATTCGCCTCTCGTACACCCGCGACCAAGTGATTGAAGGCCCCCGCGATAAACCTGCGGCGGGTCTGCGTTTCCGTCAAGAATTTGATTCAATTGATGAATTTATGGACAGTTTGAAACGACCAAAGAAAGAAACAAAAGGGAGTAAAATGGAGTTGGATGAGTAGAGAGTTTTTTTTAGATAAATTTTATTTTATATATAAAACGCTGTACTTCGCCTAGTTGCGAAATACAGCGTTTGTTTTTTGATGATTATTTTTTTAGGATGAATCAACTATCATTTCTTTTATACATTAAACAAGAAGTGCATCACATCGCCATCTTTTACCACATATTCTTTGCCTTCTACCTTCAATTTACCCGTTTCACGCGCTGCTTTTTCACCGCGAAGCGTGATGTAATCATCGTACGCAATAACTTCGGCGCGAATAAAACCACGTTCAAAATCGGAGTGAATAACGCCCGCCGCTTTCGGTGCTGTCCAGCCCAAACCGATTGTCCAAGCGCGAACTTCTTGAACACCAGCAGTAAAATAGGTTATCAATTTTAGTAAACTGTAGCAACCACGGATGACTTTATCAACGCCAGGCTCATCCAAACCCATCATGTCAATATACTCCATACGTTCTTCTTTGGTCTCCAATTCCGAAATTTCAGCTTCGATTTGAGCGCAAATGCGGACGCAACCTGCCCCCTCAGTAGCCGCTTCTTTTTCAACCAATTTTGTATAATCATTGCCCGTTGCGACGCAATCTTCACTCACATTGCAGATATAAAGAATGGGTTTTGCGGTTAACAATAACATTTCGTCCAAAACTGCAATGTCTTCAACCGCCGTCAAACTAATCGTCCGTGCGGGTTTGCCTTCGTAAAGGTGGTCATAAATCCGTTGGCACACGTCCACGGCGTTTAAAGCTGTTTTGTCGCCGCCTTTTGTGCCTTTTTTATAACGGTCAATGCGTTTTTCAGCTGTTTCTAAATCCTTGAAAATCAATTCATTATCAATAATCATTTTGTCGCGCATTGGGTCAACTGAATGTTCAACGTGAACAATATTGTCGTCGTCGAAACACCGAATAACGTGAACAATCGCGTTCACTTCGCGGATATTAGCGAGGAATTGATTGCCCAAACCTTCGCCTTTCGACGCGCCTTTTATAAGACCCGCGATGTCCACAATTTCAACCGTCGTGGGCAAAATGCGTTTTGGGTTGACGATTTCTGCTAATGCGTCAAGTCGAGGGTCGGGGACGGTGATGATACCGATGTTCGGGTCTTTTGTCGCAAAGGGATAATTCGCAGCGAGTGCTTTTGCCGAAGTCAAGGCGTTGAAAAGAGTGGATTTACCGACGTTAGGCAAGCCAACGATGCCGCATTTTAGAGCCATTTTGTTGAATTAAAAATTAAAAATTAAGAATTAAAAGGGGCGGTGAATACTGCCACCCTTTTGCGGCGCAAATGTAGGTTTTTCATTGGTCAAAATGAAAAGAAGGTGCAGAAAAGGGTTTAAGAACTTTGAAAGGCTTAATTTTAAGAAATTTTGGTGAAAATACTGAGGGACCCTAAAACCACTATCAAATGAATAAAATTATTCATTTTCAATTCACTTTAAACGTATTTCCCACCACAACCACCGTTTTTTTCTTAAATAGTCTCACTTTTTTTTTCAATAACGTATCTACTTTGGGAACGGAATCAGCAACGATTTGAGGCGTTTGCACGGACGTTACGGGTGCTTCTACGGGCGCAACTTCAGGTGTAGAAACGGCTACTTTAGGCGCAACGGCAATGGATTTTACGCCTTCTTGCGGCATTATTTTGCTGAAAAAATCGGTATAGTTGAAGCCAATCAGTGCGAATAAAATCACTCCTAACACCATAAATGCGGCAGTTTTCAAGCGTTTTGCTTGCAAATCGACGGGTAAAACGGCGTCTTCGGGCAGCTTGTTGATAACAGCAAACAGGGCGTATCGAATACTAGAGTTTTCTCGATTGATGGTCGTTTCGTCCGACAATTCATGGTGGCTGTTTTCAATATTTTGCTGAAAACGCGTCGAAATTTGTTCAACTTCGGCGTTCAAATGCGTCAAATCTGCTTCCGTAATTGAGCGCAATTGCTTGATGACTTCGGCGGTTTCGTTGTCGGCAAGCAGACTGTGGAGGGATTGCTTAATATTCATAGAAGATAATATGTCGTTAATGAATTCTCCTTCAAATGAAGTCGAGAACGTAGAATGACCTTCAGGTCGTTCAGATACTTTTTTGATATAGGCGGCGACCTGAAGGTCACGCCACATTTTGACGGCGCAAAGATGTTACTTTTTAGGAGAAAAAAAAGCCGTTTTCACTTGAAAACAAGCAAAAACGGCTTTTTTACTGAGGGGGTATAAGTTTTGAGTTTTGTTCCTTCTGAATGACAAAAGGTTTTGGGTTGCCAACTCA
>JAYSRS010000695.1:0-2668 GCA_043720935.1 Saprospiraceae bacterium | reverse complement strand
ATTGGGCTACTGGGTAGTATTACCAAGATTTTGCAGCTACGCCGCAATCAGAATATAACCAATTAACGCTCGACTCTATCTGGATTTTTAAAATACGCTTTTATTTATTTCACGTTCCTTAAAAAATAATCTAACTTTTTAAATCACCCTTTCAATCCAGCTTGTGCCAAAATTATACGGCAAAAATGCGACAGATGGGATCGGTTTTGTCAAAATCACACGCCCCATTTTACCGACGGCAATGCTGCCAAAATCATTGCTCACTTCCATCGCCGCCGCCCCGTTGAGGGTTGCCGCGTTAAGGCTTTCGGCAGGTGTCATACGTAGGCGAATGCACGCCAAACTGACCACAAAAGGCATAGATACTGAGGGGGATGTCCCTGGATTAAAATCGGTTGCCAGCGCAACTGTAGCCCCTGAATCTATCAATTGTCGGGCAGGTGGTGTGTGTGAGTCGTTCAAAAAAAACGGCGCGGTTGGCAATAAAGTGGCGATTGTAGAGCTATTTCTAAGCAAATGTACTTCATTTTCGGTCAAAACTTCCAAATGGTCAACGGAAATAGCTTTGTGTTTCAACGCCGTTTCGATGCCATTCATGGAATTAAATTGGTTGGTATGGATTTTAGGGCGAAGCCCAAAACGCGCCGCCGCCGTCAATAAGGTGTCCGTTTCATCCGAGGAAAACGCAATTTTTTCACAAAAAACGTCCATGTAATCGGCCAAGCCTTCGGCAGCGATTTTCGGTAACAACTCATTGATAATCAAAGATATATAACCTTTTCGATTGTCTTTAAAAAGCATTGGCACGGCGTGTGCGCCTAAAAAAGTCGCTTTAATCGCCATTTGATTGCCCACCGTTTCTTTCAACCGCCGAATGACGCGAAGCATTTTTAACTCGCTTTCGACCGTCAAACCGTAGCCACTTTTTATCTCAATTGCCGCCGTTCCAAGGCTTTGTGCTTCTTCCAAACGTGTCCAACTTCTATCAAACAATTCACTTTCGGACATTGCGCCTAGCTTGCGCGCAGAGTTCAGGATGCCGCCGCCGTTTGCCGCAATCGTTTCGTAGGGCATTCCTTTTAAGCGCATTTCAAATTCTTCCTCACGGCTTGCGGCGAAGACTAAATGCGTATGACTGTCGCAAAAAGCGGGTAAAACAGCGCGATTTGTAGCGTCAATGTAGGCATCCGCACACGTCGGTCGGTCAGATTCTGACATCACACCAAAACGCGTAATACGTTGATTATCAATGAGTAAAAACGCATTTTCAACCATTGGCAAATGACTAATTTCACAGCCTTTTAACCGACTGATACTGAGGGGGTGCGTGCCGACGAGCCAACGGATATTTTCGATAAGTAAGGTCTTTTTTGTCATTTTTTGTTATTCAGAAAGAATTTTTATCGCGTGGTGTGCGTCTAGTTTTTTGTCATTCAGAAGGAATCTTTATTGTGTGTGTTGTCGAGTGTTTGTCATTCAGAAGGAATCCTTATCGTGTAGTGCGCGTTTAGTTTTTTGTCATTTAGAAGGAATCTTTATCGTCTGTGGAGGGTACTCACACATGATAAAGATTCCTACTTAATGACAAAAAAATAAAAAAAACACCATTAAAACAGTTCATTGCGTGCAGCGACCCCCCTCAGTATTTTAGGAATTTTGAAGCGTTGGCCATGCTTTTTTTCATAAAAATGGCATTTTTCGACAAATTTGGCCGCGCCATAATCGTTGATATATTGAAAAACGCCGCCTTTGACGGATGGGAATCCCCAACCATATAAACTGCCAATATTGGCCTCTTCGACTGAGCGAATAACGCCCTCTTGATAGCACCATAAGGCTTCCAAAATTTGAACAAAAAGCAGCCGTTCGGTCACTTCCCGCACGTCATACTGAGGGGGTGGCCCATCTTGATTCAAGCCTTTCCAAAGCTCCGTTCGGTGGCTGTCGCGGTCATATTCGTAAAAACCTTTACGCACATCGCGCCCGTGACGGCCATCGTTTATCATGCCGTCGAGCGTTGCTGCGGCAGGATGACGGACGTATTTAGGGCCGTATAGTTCCGCCGCTTGTTTTTCATATTCTTGAATTAAATCAAGCGACAAGTCGTCAGCCCAAGCCAAAGGGCCGCATTTCATGCCCGTTTGGACGCCCAAATTTTCAATCAAAGCCGACGAAAAACCTTCTTGCAGCAGCGTAATGCCTTCCAAAATGTAGGTATTCCGAACGCGACCACTGAAAAATCCCCATGAATCTTTAACGATAATCGGTACTTTTTTCATCATTTTGATAAAATCGAAGGCGCGGGCAATCGTTTCTTCACTCGTTTCTTCACCTTTCACGATTTCTACAAGCGGCTCGTCTTCTACAAAACGGAAAAAACGCATACCACAAAAATTGGCGGGACGTGCCGTTGTTTTGCCGAGTTTTGTAATCGGAATCGAACTCGTATTCGTCGCAATGATGCAGTATTGGTCGAGGTAATTTTCAGATTCTTTAATGACCTTCGACTTCAATTGTTGGTTTTCAAAAACGGCCTCAATAATAATGTCGCAACTTTGAAACGCTTCGCTTTTTTCGGTTGCTTCGATGCGGTCGAGAATCGTCTTTGCATCGCCTTCGGTCAACTCCTTGCGTTCGACCAAAACACGGAGTTTGTCGGACGTATAAC
>JAYSRS010000694.1:0-7526 GCA_043720935.1 Saprospiraceae bacterium | reverse complement strand
TCCCAAGTCATAGAAGTAAGAATTTAAGTGGTAGAATACTCAAATTTACTACTTTTTGTGACTTCGGGAAATCTTATTTTAACTCTTAATTCGCATAAATCTATCGAAAACAACATTAAGTACATCGAAGACAACTTAGATGAGTGGAAAGAATTTATTGGATATTATGATAAAGACACTTTTGACTATGCAAAAGAGAAAATTCTTAATTTCATTAATGGTTTAAATAAAAGGTATGAAGCTAATATTGAAAAGTCTATATATCAGCAAGAAATATCATTAACGAGATTAAAACAATTCAAAGATGGCATTGCTTCAGTTTGGAGAAAAAATAGTGGATTAATAACAATATTTGAAAATGCGAATGCTTTAAAAACGGAGTCTAATTTTTCTGATGTTAAATACATAGGAATCAATACATTGGGACATGGATTTAAAATGATGTTTGTAGATGAACATCACTCATATATTAATGGGATAAACGATTTAGGCGGAAAAGTAGGTAGAGCTTTGTATGCTACTTTTTTTAATCAAGTCAATAGCTTAAAAAAAGCTAAAGTTTATAAAAACGTCAAAGATGGATTATCTAACTCGTTTAATATATTGAAAGAGCAAAATATTGAACCTGATTTTATTTTAATGGGTTCTCGAATTCCATATAATAAAGAATTTAGGGAAAATAAGGAAGAATTCCAATATATTCATAATGCAGAAGAAAATTCTATTTATTTTGGTAAATATAAAGGTGTTTATATAGCTTCTTCGTTTGCTGATCTTTGGAGAAAATATGTGATTGTTTGTGATTTGAATAAAGCTTTCTTATTAGAATTTAATGAAAATGAAGATTGGATTGATAAAAGGTTGTTTGTAGATATTGAACTTGTCAATGATGAAAAAGCAAAACAAGCACTCGAAAAAGAACCTGAGAAATGGAAAAAAGATAGTAAAGGAATCGAGTTAAGTGATGAAGAAGCATTGATTAAAATACAAAACTCCGTTACTATTAAAATTGGGGTTAATGCTAATTTTAAAGTTTTAAATTCCGATGCTTTTGAAATCTTTAGAATAGAAGAATGATACAAATAGTATACTTCTGATTATGGTTTTTCCATTCAACTTAATTTAAAATAAAAACAAAAAAGCGACTTCCCACCCGAAGCCGCTTTTTTTATGCAAAATACTGAGGGGGTACACCGCCCACCCCTTTCACAAAAAGCACCCGCCCCACTTGCTTGCCGCGTGTTTTTCGGACAAAAACCTGCACTTTATTGTCAAAACCCATTGAATTTTAAAAAATACATCATTTTAAGCAATAAAATGAGCGTGTAATATGTAAATATTGTATTTTGCACCGAAAATTACATTCTACAATTATCCAAAACTGAACTAAAATACTATGAAGCAAACGCTCAATTTAGAATTACTGCGACAAGGTATTAAAGATTGTATCACCCCTAATTTAGGCGGTTTTATGTGCGATTGTGCGGTGGCAAGTTTGCATCGGCAAAATCACGGCACTAAAGTTTTATTGCATCTAAAAAATGAGGAAAAAGAACAAACATTCAACCTTGTTTGGGCAACAGAAATCAACAAACAACTTTTAATGTCAACGAATGATAGGGATGTTTCTGCTGATTATGGGGCAATGGCAATCGCCCTTTTATTGACACAGGCTTTGACAAAATACCGTTATTTTGAACGTTCACACAAAGGAACAGGCATTGATTTTTGGCTTTCAGAAAGTGCTGATGACGTTGATTTTTCGGCAAGGCTCGAAATTTCGGGTATTCATCAAGAAAAAGGACGTAATTTGCTTTCAACTCGGTTGAATCAAAAAATAAAACAAGCACTTTTATCGGCAGATTCAAAATTACCTCTGTATATTTGTATCACTGAATTTCACAAACCGCAATCAATCTTTATGCGATATGACAGCAATTAATAAAAAATCGGCAGCAAAAATGTGGCATGATAAAGCAATGAATTTATCGCAAGATGCTTTGGTACTTCAACTAAGGAGGCAAACAGGCTACTTAGATATGTATGCCGAAGCCTTTGAATATGAGCAAAAAGCGGCTCTATATTACATAAATATGCTTGATAAAGAGCCAACACGCTCTGTTTTATTCCGAAGTGCCGCATCATTGGCAATTCAATGCCATAAATTTAGCGATGCTGAAAGGTTGATCGAAATCGGTTTGTCGGGTAATCCGCCTAAAATGATAGCAACCGAATTAAAGGCATTGCAAGAGCAAATAAAAACGCAATTGATTCAAGTTGCCTAATATATTTGAGTATCGTTCAAAAAAAGCGACTTCCCACCAGAAGCCGCTTTTTTCATGCAAAACACTGAGGGGGTACACCGCCCGCCCCTTTCACAAAAAGTACCCGCCCCACTTGCTTGCCGCGTGTTTTTTGGACAAAAGCCCGCCCTTTATTGTCAAAAACGCCCGTATTCTATCCAAATACTGAGGAGTCATAAAACAATAAACGCTTGATTATCAAACCGATAATCAAGCGTTTGTTTGCTAAAAAAGGGTAAATATACTGAGGGGGTATGTCAACTTACCTCAATCAAGTCACGTATTAACGGTCATGCCGTAGCAAATTCAGTCATTAACGTACGTGCTTGCGGTGGTTGAAAGCCAATAACAATGTCTTTTGACGGAATACCGCGTTCAACAAGTCTATCCGCTATGAT
Source organism: Saprospiraceae bacterium (assembly GCA_043720935.1). GTDB lineage: Bacteria > Bacteroidota > Bacteroidia > Chitinophagales > Saprospiraceae > JAAFJT01. Next base: position 4,825 of record JAYSRS010000694.1, on the reverse strand, counting down.
AAAATCAGTGCCGTCATGCTGAATCCATACACGACCTGTTTGTTTAACATCAATGTGAATATAGCTCGAATACACCCAGTTATTTTTTTGCCAACCAACACCAAAATATAGGAAATGTCCATTTTCTTGGTCGAAAATGAATTGCTCTTCAACGCCATTGATTTCTGTTGGCACTTGAGCTTGGATTTCTTTAATTAAATCTGTCACGATTTTTTTATATGCCATTATTTTATCCATGAATCTATGTTTTTATCTTTTTCGTCAAAAATAAGAATTTTTAAGTTTGCACGCTTAATGAGTTTCACAAAAAACACATCGTTGAAAAAACGATTATAAAAACCGAGTGGAACAGCTAAAAAAAGTACCCTTTCAGGCTCACAATCTTCTAAAGCGTAAAAATACAATTGAAATTTACCCAATGCCCCTTCAAAATCGTTCAAATCTGATTTGCTAATGAAACTTTTAATTTCTACAGCAATCTTTTCTAAATGACTATTGGATGTCTTTTCAGCGGCAATAACGCTTTTTTCTGCACCTAAATCTATATATCCTCGGCGGTTGCCAATAGGCACATAAAAAGGATCGTGTGTAATTGTCCACCCGTCTTTTATTAAGGCTTCAACAACGTGTTGATGATAAAAATCTTTGACCATTTTCTACAAAATTAAAGGAAAAGTATGAAAAGACAAAGATAGTCTCTTAAAAAGAAAAATCAAGTAATCAACATCGAAAACGTTGATATTGTTTGCCATAAGAAATATTTAATGGCTAATTCGCAAATCAAAAAATTGAAATAAGCATATTTTGCCTAGAAAAAGCGGCTTCCCACCAGAAGCCGCTTTTTTTATGCAAAATACTGAGGGGGTACACCGCCCACCCCTTTCCCAAAAAGCACCCGCCCCACTTGCTTGCCGTGTGTTTTTCGGAAAGTAGTCCATGAAAACAAAAAATAAAAAATTATTTTTGCGTGTCAAAGAGAAAAGCCTTATTTTTGCCTTAGTAAAAAACGCGAACAAATAGTTTGTAATATGAAAAAAATATCAAAATCTACAATACAAGAAGCTGTAAAGCGGTTAGCGAATATTTATCAACCACTTACAATTTATCTTTTTGGGTCTTATGCGTGGGGAGAACCACATGAAGAGAGTGATTTAGATTTTTTAATTGTCTTAAATGATGATATTCATTTCAATTTAGCTTTGCAAATTAAAGGAAAACAAGCCTTGAAAAATTTAGATATATCAACAGATATAGTGCTAAATCACAAATTATTTTTTACTGAAAGGGCGGAGCATCCTTCGACACTTCAACATAAAATTAAAAAAGAAGGGAAATTAGTCTATGGCAATTCATGAAGAATGGTTACGAAAAGCAAAACGTGATTTAGATACCGCAAACGCTTTATTAGAAAAAGCCTACTACGATACAGCTATCTATCACACCCAACAATGCGCCGAAAAAGCATTGAAAGGTTATTGTGTCTATCGCCTTCAACCGCTTATCAAAACCCATGACTTAGAAAAAATCCTTAAAATCTGCATCAATTTAGATAGTAGTTTTCAACAATTAGACCTTTTAGCCACTTCGCTCAATGGCTTAGATGTAAGATTTCGTTATCCTGATGTTGAGTTTGAACCCGAAGAAAAAGAGGTTGTAGAAGCTATTGAGTGGTCAGAACAAATATTGGATTTTGTAAAAAATAAATGTATTTAATCTGTTTATATTATTTTACATAAAAAAAGCGTCCCGACACATCGGGACGCTTTTTTTATGCAAAATACTGAGGGGGTACACCGCCCACCCCTTTCCCAAAAAGCACCCGCCCCAATTGCTTGCCGCGTGTTTTTCGGACAAAAGGCCACAAATACTGAGGGGGTATTTTCAACTCACCTCAATCAATTCCTACTGATTTTGTTTGCTTTTTCATTTTAGGTGTGATTTGAAGTCCTTTTTTTAGCTTTGCAACTTGGGCGAGGTATAAATGTTCTGACCCCATTTTATTCGCCGTTCATCATGTATCATTCATCATTTCCTTAGCTAATTTCAAATATGAAAAACCTGATTTTTCTTTTACTAACCAGCCTTTCGACACTTGTTTTTGCTCAAAAAAAACAGTTGAATTACTACTTGCCCGAGAGCGTGACGTATGACAAAAATGTGCCGACACCCGAAGAATTTTTCGGCTTTCAAGTCGGCGAACAGCATTTGAGTCACGACCAAATTGTGGCGTATATGCGCGAACTCGACCGCGTGAGTGACCGCATTTCACTGCAAATGATTGGGCGAACGCATGAGTTTCGACAACTGCTGATTCTGACGATTACGTCGGTCGAAAATCATAAAAATTTGGCGGCGATTCGGCAGGAACATTTGAAATTGAGCGACCCTACCCTATCAGCAAGCGTCGAAACGTCAAAAATGCCGATTGTTGTTTATCAAGGGCATTCGATTCATGGCAACGAGCCGAGCGGGGCGAATGCAGGGGTTTTGGCAGCGTATTTTTGGGCAGCCGCGCAAGGAAAAGAAGTGGAGGGGACATTGCAAAATGTCGTTATTTTATTTGACCCTGCGTTCAATCCTGACGGGCTACAACGGTTCAGTCAGTGGACAAATATGCACCGTTCCAAAAACTTGGTAACCGACCCTGCAAGCCGTGAGTTTTCGGAGGTTTGGCCTTACGGACGGACGAATCATTATTGGTTCGATTTGAACCGCGATTGGCTCGTCAGTCAGATGCCTGAATCGCAAGCACGCATTAAAATTTATCACGATTGGAAACCGAATATTTTGACCGACCACCACGAAATGGGCAGCAACGGGACGTTCTTTTTTCAGCCTGGCGTGCCAAGCCGTGTCAATCCGTTTACGCCGCCAAAAAATCAAGAACTGACGGCAAAAATTGGCGAATTTCACGCAAAAGCCTTGAATCGCATTGGTTCTCAATACTATACAAAACAAGGTTTTGATGATTTCTATTACGGCAAAGGCTCAACTTACCCCGATGTGAACGGTGCGGTGGGCATTTTATTCGAGCAAGCAAGTTCGCGCGGCCATGCTCAACGGACAGCAAATGGCGTTTTGACGTTTCCATTTACCATCCGCAATCAGTTGACAACGAATCTCTCAACCGTCGAAGCTGCGCGATTTTTACGCGTTGAAATGTTGAATTATCAGCGTGATTTCTTCAAAAATGCCGCTGCTGAAGCCGCCAAAGACACTAAAAAAGCCTACGTTTTTGGTGAAAAACACGACCGCACAAGGCTTCAATTTTTCGTAGAAATGCTCCGACGCAATCAAATAAAAGTGTATGAGTTAGGTCAAAATTATAAAGATTTTATCAAAGAAACGGCCTACATCGTGCCGCTCGAACAGCCACAATACAAGCTCATTCGAGCCAATTTTGAGCGTTATACTGAGGGGGTCAATGGCTTTTTTGCGGACTCGCTTTTTTACGATATTTCGGCTTGGTCGCTGCCTTTGGCATTCAATATTAACCATTCTGTCCTTGAAAATGGGGCTTTTTCGCCCAATTTGATGGGTAAAGAAGTAACCGAAACGGCCACTTTAAAAGGTGAAATAGTTGGTGGAAAAAGTGATTATGGCTACGCGTTTGAGTGGGATGATTACCTCGCGCCGTTGTTGTTAAACGCTATTTTAACAGATAATTTACAGGCTAAATTGGCGAACGCCCCGTTTAAAATTGGCACTAATGCGTTCAATTATGGAACGGTGTTTATTCCCGTTCAAAATCAGTCAAAATCAAGTGAGGCGGTCTTTAATTTCCTAGAAAAAACGGTTAAAAAAACGGGTGTTAAAATCTACGCGCTCCAAACGGGGTTGGCTACTGAGGGGGTAGATTTGGGCAGCCCGTCAGTCGTCAATATCCGAAAACCGAACGTGGCACTGCTCGTCGGCGAAGGCGTTTCTAACAACGATGCGGGCGAAGTTTGGCACTTGTTGGACACCCGTTACGAGATGCAAGCTGTTCAAATTGATGTAACGAATATGTCGCGGACAAAGTTGGATAATTACACCTGCGTTGTGATGGTGGATGGCACGTATTCGGCGGCAACGGCGGCAAAAATCAAAGATTATTTGGCAAGTGGCGGCACGGTAATAGCTTTTGGAAAAGCTGTTAAATTCTTGAAAATCAACGATTTATGCAATGTAGAATTTAAAACATTACCCGCCAAATCTTTTTTCTCAAGAGATAAAACATCCCGCCGTCCGTATGATAAATTCGACGACGACGAAGGCGCGCAAGTCATTGGTGGGGCCATTTTTGAGGCCGAATCAGACCTTACGCACCCGCTTATGTATGGGTATCGGCAAGCAATATTGCCCGTTTTCAGAGGCGATACGATGTTTATGGACGCGACACAAAACCCCTATTCATCACCTTTGCGCTACACAGCAAACCCGTTGATGAGTGGTTATTTGAGTTCGCAAAATAAAGAATTGGCCAAATCTTCGGCGTCTATTGTTGTCTCAAATGTCGGTAGTGGCCGCGTGATTGCCTCAATTGACAATCCTAATTTTAGGGCGTTTTGGTACGGCACAAATAAAATTATGGCGAATATGATTTTATTTGGAAATTTGATTCAAGCGGGAACAATGGAAGGTAAAAAATGAGTGATAAGTGATAAGTTATAAGTGATAAGTTATAAGTGATAAATTATAAGTGGCGCAAGTTTATTAAGTTCATCTACCAATTTCTAAAAACGCGTTGTCATTGCGAGGCACTATTATCCCTCATCGGGACTTTTACTTTGGAATGACGCTAAAAGTGGCGTAAAACGTTCGGGGAACTTTGAAAGTTCCCCGA
>JAYSRS010000693.1:0-2670 GCA_043720935.1 Saprospiraceae bacterium | reverse complement strand
TATGGTGTCATTAATCGAAAAGGGGCGTTGATTGTGCCGCTTCAAACTAGACGAATAGATGACTATGGCCTTGGTAGAAATGATACTTTATTTCATTTTACTGTACAAAAAAGTGTTTTAGGTAAATTAGAAACGGTTGAACGAGGTATGCTTAATCGAGCGGGTTTGTCTCTTTTTCCTAATTTTATTAATATGCAGGTAATTGAGTCAAATCGTTATTTTGAAGTTAGCAATGATGTCGAATCTTTAGAATCCCCAGAACTACTTAACTTTTGGGGCTTAATCAACAACAAGGGTCAATTGCTTTTGCCGTGCAAATTTTCTAGCATTTCAAAAATTGGCGATTCGGATTTATTTGGCATTCATGCGGGTAATGCACCTAATGAAATTAAGGACAAATTCGACCTTAAATGGGCAGGTATTTTTGATGCTAAAAATCGGCGTTGGTTGGTAGATACGTCGCGTAAAGTATTGGCTCTCAATGCTTTTTCTAATGGCGAATTTGTTACTATTCAGAATGAAAAAACGAAAAAAATGGGTTTGATTGATGCCAAAGGCAAAACAATTTTTCCGCTTATTTATGACGATTTAAGGCTCGTAAATGAAGCACAACAGCTTTTTATTGCGCGTAAAAATGGCATCTATCAGTTCCTAAATGTGGTCAACAAACCCAAACGACCGACTTACGAATTCTTGGCGGAAATAGCTTTTGACTATGATTTTAATGGTCGTTCTAGCAGTAATATTAGCCTCGTTTTTTTAGCTAAACGCCATGGAAAATGGGGCGTTGTGGACAGCAATGACCACGTTTTACGGCCTTTCGTATCGGATTATGCAGCCTATTCAAACAATACATTTTTTCTAGTGGACAATGTGACGGTGCGTTATTTTGACGCTAATTCGTTTCCGCAAGAAGCGGATTTATCAAAAGAATTTGACAATCAAGACGCTAAAATTAGCTCAAAAAATCTTGCTGATGAACCAACAAAATTGTTCTTTTTTAACGAAAAAGGTAAGGTCGTGATACCCCCTCAGTATAATGCGGTTTCGGAAGATTTAGGATATTTTTCGGGTTTCATAGGCAACTATATTTTAGTGGAAGACGCCCAGAAAAAACGTAAATTGATTTCGACCGAAACAGGAGAAATCATTGATTTTCCATTCGATTATAAGGTTAATTTAACGGCAAATGGCGGAAAAATAATTGGCGTGTCCGACTCAAAATTGAGTAGTGCCTATTCTATTAACCTATCTCAAAGTTGGGGCGTTGTGACAACCGACGGACGACAATTAACGCCTTGCGACAACGCGGGTATTGCTTTTGCAGATGCTAAAATCGGCACTTACTTTGTGCGCCGTGATACACCTACGACGGTTTTTAGACCTTTCATAGCTGCCAACGAACTTGATACATTAGGCGTGGCCGATAATGATTGGTTTTTATACAATTCACTAGGCAAATTGGTGGATTCAACGGCTTTTCGTTTTCCAATTTATTTTAATTCGGCGGGCATTGGCGTCGGCATGAAAGGCGAAAAATTTGGTCTTTATCGCGCTGACGGCAGCATCATAGCACCCCCTCAGTATAAAAACATTTTGAGAGATAAATACAGCGATTTTTACTATCTCTTTGAAAATCAAGGACTTAGCGTAACCGTAAGTCTCAAAAAACGGGATGGCACGACCTTCTTGAAAAGTGGTCGGTATGATGCTGTTTCGCCTTTTTACGGTGAATATGCGTTGGTACGTTCGGCAGGAAAAATTGGTTTGATTGATTCATTTGGTAGGGAAATTATTGCACCGCAAGACTTGTACACCTTTAACAAAGTTAATTTATATGATTCTTTACGGGCGTCGAATAAACGATTAGATGTATTGGGTAATGAGGCATTTACCCAACAAATATATGGCCTTCGTTCCTTGCCTTTTAGTTTTTATCTGTATGAATCGCCTGATAGCCTTGATTTATCGGACGCACTTCGCAACGCCTTGTGGCATTTGATGATTGAAAAAACGCAAGACGATATTTTTTGGCAAACGACGGACATTAAAATAGAACGTAGTAAGCAACACACGGGCATCTATTACAACGAGTATCGTTCATGTACGACGGGACGTGTAGATGATGAAAATCGGCGACTTAATGACGGACGGCGTTTCATTGTCAGTAACAAGACACTTGCCTTCGTTTTAGGAAAAGACTATTTTGCAGAGAAGCGATTTTTTAATTTTTACTACAAAAATAACCGTTGGAATGAATTGACAATCAATGATTTACTACAAGTTCAAGGCGGAAAACGGTGGCAATTAAATGACCTACTAATTCAAAAAATCAAGCAATTGAAAGATGAAGAAATTGATTGCAGCAATATGTCTGCTTTCATCGGGCAAGTCGAAAACCGCTTTATGTTGACGGAAAAAGGCGTTGATTTTTGTTTTGAATCCAATAAAAACCGTCGAAGTTTTGCCGTCGTCGCCTTCACGTGGGCAGAGTTGCAGCCGTTTTTGAAAATGCGCTTATAAATATACCCCCTCAGTATTTTGATTTTGCGATAAAGTTGATGTTTTTGCCTTAGGAACGTTGAAAAAATAAAAGCGCATTTTACGGGCTGTTTCTCGCTTCGCTCGAAAGACGCCCTTTAAAGGTTTTTTCTAGGAGGCAGCTTGTTT
>JAYSRS010000692.1:0-2670 GCA_043720935.1 Saprospiraceae bacterium | reverse complement strand
CTTGCTGACCATCACGACGCGGTTGGTCATTGCGTTGGCCACCACCTTGTTGGTTGTTGCCTTGCTGACCATCACGTGGCTGCTCGTTAGGTTTTTGGTCAATACGTGGCGTTTGCGGCTGTGTAGGCTGCGGAACGACAGGTTTGACCTCAACTTTTGCTTGCGGCTGCGGTTTGGGTTCTTCTTTTTTGGGAGACAAATCAATTCTGCCGATAATTTTTGGCAAAACGATTTTTGGCCGCTCGATGACATCGGGCAAGCCTTGTTTTTCGACCACGACCGTCGATTTTTCCTCTGGTCGGCTAGTCAATGACCCAATTGTAACAGGCCGCCTTTCCAAATTCGGCGTTGTTACTGAGGGGTTGGTAGGACGCGACTGTGGCGTGGGAGGCATCGGCCTAATGCCAAATTCGATTTGGTCGGCTTTTGCTTTATCGGCTTTTGAGTCCGAAAATTTTTTGTTTAGGGCTTCGTACATCGAGTCGGTGACTTTCGAGATAGGACGATTCTCTATCTCAAAGCCTTTACCCGATAAGAACTCGACTACGGTGCCCATGCCCACGTTCAGTTCTTTAGCTACCTTAATAAGCTGTCTTTCCATTCAAGTATTTTAATAAAAAAAAATTTGCTTACCACGCATCCGGTGGTAGGCAAAATCACTGCTCAATGTAGTTTTAAGCAAAAACGCGTCGTATATATATACGCGTGTATTTTGCGCCGTGGTCAGCTCATCCTCGTTTCCGATTTTTGATTAAAGAAATCATTGTTCCAGTATTTTTGCCATTAGTAAAAAGATATTTTTTCCGAATGCGGTCAAGGAAATGAAAGTTTTTCTTCAAATGTTCCTTTTGACGACGCAAAATTAAGTTTAATAATCCATCCCGTGCTAACTATTTGCTTTAATTTATCTTTTTTTTATAAAAAAAAGTAAAAAAAAGTACTTTTTGGCATCAAATACTGAGGGGGCTCTTTGGGCAGTTCTTTTTTATATTTTTCCTTTTTAGAAAATAGAAAAATATATGGCGGCAATCTAACGCCTAACATTAAATCTTAACGATGGTGCAAAAAATGACCAAATAAAACCTTGTCAATCAATCGCTGCACGGTTGCGGATGAATTTTCTAAAAAATCAACGCGATTTCATTATTTTTTTTGTCAAAGGCGCGATTTCGGCAAAAAATAAAATCTACAATAAGCAAAAAGCTGTAAATTGCAACCTCCGATTTTCAAACAATAAAAAATGGCGGCGCATGAAACCACTAATCCTTAGTAATCAACCCTTTACCCTTTCTTTTTTTCTTTTTCTATTTTTTTTAGGCCCCCTCAGTATGGCGGCTCAAAATTTCGCTCGCATTGATTCTCTAGCTGTCAATGCGCCGATTTGGACAACCCGCACGGCGGCTGACTTGTCGGCTTATTGCGACGCAAACGCGATTGGCGAATTAGAAAAAGTCCGTTTTTACTTCGTTTGGATTGCGCGGCACATCAAATACGATGCGAAAACCTACGGCGTCTATCGCCAAAATGCGGATTACAACATCGAAAAACAAAGTGTTCCCGTGGTCTTTTCGGAACGAGTGGCCGTTTGTCGCGGCTATGCCTTGTTACTTGAACGGCTATGTCGGCAGTCAAATATGGCGGCACGCTACGTTGCGGGTTATGGTAAAGCCGAACTCAACGACGAGCGATTAGAGCCACACGCTTGGAATGCGATTCGGATTGAGGGTAATTGGGAACTTTTTGACCCGACTTGGGCCTCAAATAGTTTGCAACTAGACAGCGCGGATTTGTCGGCTAATTTTGAAAAATGGTTTATGACGCCACCCGTAAATTTTGCGCGCCAACATTGGTCTTACGACCCTATTTTTCAATTTACGAATGAATTGACTTCCCGCGCCGAATTTTTGGGCGATACTGAGGGGTCGCCGCCGCCGTCTTTAGGTTTCGATGTGGCCACCACTTTAAACGGCGAAAACAGCCTTGATTCCCTTGAATCGAGTTGGCGCAGCTACAATCGGGCGCATCTTTTCTCGCCAACTGACTCTGTTGTGGCTCAAAAATTAGCTCGTTTGCAAGACGAAAAAGCGAAAGCAACGCTTGGTCCCGTTGAAGATTTTATGAAAAAAGCCTACCGCCGTCTGCCCGATTTGACGACCGAAGAGCTAAAAGAATGGCTAGACCGCTTAAATAAAGTTCGCGCCCCCGCCGCCGAAGTTTTATTGTTACACGCCGAAATTGACGATTTGCCGCTGCAAGAATCGGATATCGAATTGGTACAAAAAAATCGACGCCGATTGGTCGCTTTAACCCAGTTTTTGGCGCATGGCTTAACGGTTTTAGAAACGGAATTGAATAGTAGAAAATAAGAATGGGCCACTGATTGGAAGGATTACGACTGATTTACACTGATTTTTTTTCATTCATAAGGGAACTAAAAATCAGTGTAAATCAGTCGCATTCCTCCAATTAGTAGCCCATTTAGGCATAAAAAAACGGAATTATCGGTTTTATGTCGCAAACCAATTTTTAAGTAAAAAATGATGTTTTTGCGGCAAAAGATTTAGGAAAGTTGGGGAAGTTTCATTTTCCCTTGAAATAAGTGAACAACTTTAGCTTGAAAAATTACAAGCGTGCGTGATTCACTTTTATGAGTGAGTATTCATTAAATCA
>JAYSRS010000691.1:0-7538 GCA_043720935.1 Saprospiraceae bacterium | reverse complement strand
CAAAATAGCTAAATATGCAAAGGTGTCTGAGGAAGAAGTTTTAAAAATCATAGAAAACCATGAAAATACTGAGGGGTAAGCGACCCCTCAGTATTTTTTTTTGAATGACCCCTTTCACCGTGTTTCCTCCAATTTAAGCGTCAAAATAACCGTTTTAAGCACCATATTTTCCGTATCTTGATTTAATTGCAAGGCCGAACGTTGGCCAATACCCCGCATAGGCCCACTGCTTCTATCTAACGACAAGCCTTCTCGATTGAAAGCATCGGTATCGAAAGGCTTTTCAGAAGCGAATATTTTGAAATATTCCGTTATCTGTTTTTTGTTTTGATTGGCGTATTTTTCATCAAAAAACATCGGCAAATCCGCCGAGTTTTCATATTCAGGATAAACGGATTCTCCTTTCTCAATTTCTTTCAAACGTAAAAACTGGTTTGTCACACCAAAATCTTTTCCTAAGTATAAAACACTGACAAATAATTTTTTAGGACTATTGTTAGTAATTTTCAACTTAATTAAGTTCACCTTAATTGCAGATTTGTGGCTATTAAGTTCAAGCACAATCGGCACTTTCCAATCTTGTAAAACGTCTCTCAATTTACTGCCTTCATTGACTTTATAAAACTCAATTATCACGTCATTCGGGTTTGTTTCGACCGTTTTTTGTTTCAATTCTAAGGTAAAATACCAATTCGCTACGGCGTCAATATTGTTGAAAAAACCATCTAAATTGTAGCCGTCCTCCTTCGCAAAAACGGGTGACGCGTCGTAAGGCGTCCGTAAAAATAATTGTTTTTCGGCCTGTTCAATCACATAATCAACGTTTGAGGCGGTCGGTAACAAATCAAAAAACAAGGATTTGCCTGTTTTTTCATAATGCGCCAAAATGCGCTGACATTCCTTTCTATCCACATTTTCAGCGAAGCCAACTTGCAGGCGTTGTGTGCTAACGTGTTCATTATCAACGATTTGTAAAGCTCCGTTTAGAAAAGATTGCGTCAAATCGGGCGTCCCGAAGGTCAACAATTGTGGCCTCTGTGCATCGGTTTTCAAGGCCATAGCGCGGTAAACTTCGGAGAACAGATGTGTATAATTCAACGTGCGTTCTTTATTCCGTTCCAATGTATCAATGAACGTTTTAATGAACAAACCGCATTCGTAATTATCCGCCGTTGCTCCGTATTTTTTACCGTCTGAATAGCTACCAATTTTCCCCTCTTCGCCCTCCGAACAGCCCATAAACACAATGACATTGGGTTTATTTTCCAAAAAACGGGTCAGCGTTGTGCTGTGATAATTGCAAATAATGACGACGTTCTTGGCACGTTCTAAGTTTTTATAATCCGCTTCGCTCATGCTCAATTCGTTTAAACTATCGTACATCGCAAAAAGTGTATCATTTTCTTTAAATGCGTAATCCCTTGAATCAGAATAGTTAAAGTCGTTTGCATTCAGTTTATTTTTGAAATAATCACTAAAAATTGGATTCGTGATAAACACCATCGTCGGCTTTTTAGACCCCTCAGTATCGGCGCGTTTTTGCAACGATTCTTGCAAAAAAATCTTCGCGTCGTTGCCTTCAATTGCTTGCACGAAAGGCATTTGTTCATCAACGAGTTTGGTTATTTTTTGATTAACGTTTTTGATTAATTTAGCATAAGTCAACGGCTTAGATTCACGCAATTCGCGTACCATCAACGCCGTGAAAGCCCCTTGCGTTTTCTTTTCAAATTGCATTTCTTTGGCTGTTTGGTCAGTTGAACAAGCGTTCAAAACGACCATATTTTGCTTGATTTCTTGAAAAAAGCAGTAAGATTTGCAGGAATCTAGCCAAAAGACGAAATTTACTGAGGGGTGCATTTTTACCGTTTCCAAGAGGTCGTCACCCGTAAAATAATTTTCATATTTATCGCCAACTTTTTGCCCATCAAACGGCATAAACAAACCAATTTTGACAGGTTTTATCGGCTCTTGATACGCGTTTTGCGATTGGTACTGAGGGGTGCGATTACTGCCGTAAACATTACTGCCAATATTACTTTCAACATTACTTCCTACGTTACTCCCAATATTACTTCCAACATTGCTATTCGCGTTGTAATCAATGTTACTAAACGAATTATCGTCAATCGTTTTATCGGCGTTCGGCACAGCGTCAACGTCTAAACCTGAAAAACTGAAAAACACAAAATCCTCCGTTTGTGCTTGGCTTGCGAGGAACTTAAATTGCTCTAAAATACCCGCTTTTGTAGCCGATTGATTGAATAATTTGGTGATTTTAAGTATCGGGAGGCCATCTTTTTCGATGTCAACGGCTTGTTCAGCGGTCTGTTCCGTTTCAATTTCAGCCGCTTGTTCATAGATTCCTTTGGTCGCTTTTTTAGACTTTTTTGATTGAGCAACAGGTTTTTCAACGGGTTGTGCATTAGGTTTTTCAAAATGCTCTTTCAAATATTTTTCTAACAATTCAACGTCATTGCCCGAGCCTTTGAGCGACGGAATCGGCTTTACGTAATCGTTTACGCCGACCAACATGGCCAATATTTGTTGCTGTTTTTTAGCAGAATCGGACTTTTTTAAGGTCATTTTTTGCAAAACACCTTTGCTGACCAAACTTGTCGGCAATTGAATTTTTTCGGTATTGTCCAATTTTTCGGTGCTTAAAACCAAGCCTAAATTGTCCACCTTTTGCAGAATTTGAGGTGCAGACGCATTCATAAAACCGCCTTTGAGAGCAATACTGAATTGTAGTAAATTGTTGAAAGTAGAGTCTTTGGCGGCGTCAACGCCTTTTTCTTGAATGGCAAAAAGTTCCAATAGCTCGCGCAAACGCAGGATTTCGGTGCGGTTATTTGTCTCCAAACTCGCTTGCATGCGCTGCGAAATGTCGCGCAAAGCCGCCGCAGGATGAATCGTTGCGTCGGCATTCCACAACAAAGTGTCTCGAAATGAAGCATATTCTTCGCCATTTAAGCGTTGACGGGCATAATTAGTAACAAAAAACGCCAAATTTTGCAGCCGTGTGACCCCCTCAGTATTTTCCGTATTTTGGCGCAATTCTTCCAAAAGTACCGTCCGCACCTCCTTGTCGGGTTCAAAAATGCCCTTTCCAATCGGTTTGAAAAAAGTAGAGAGTAACACATCCGACACCGCCACCATCGGAATTGGTAACGCCACGAACTCTTCCTTAAAATTGCTCCAAAGCTGGTACAACATATCCACCGTCACGCCGACGGGAAACATGGCCCATTTTGCCAATTCAAAATGCCCCGCACTGAATTGGTTTTTAAAAAGCGTGATTTTCGATTGGGCTATGTAATTCGCCATTTTTTTAATTTTTTCCTTTAATTGCTTGCATTGCGGCCACAAAATTGGCATCCGTTGCGTCAAACATCGGCACTTTATAGGCAATATTTGCCGCCGTCGTGTTGGCCCAACGCGCACGCGGCATCGGGTTTACCCACGCGAGGCGGTGCTTTTTCAATTTATCTAAAAAACTATCTGTTGCTGCCAAACGGTCGGCATTTCGGTAGCCACGTGCCGCGCCTGCATCACTAAAAATCAATATTTGAGCAGGTGGTTGCGCCTCCAATATTTTGAGCCAATCGGCCAAAACAACGGCTTCTCGCGTGTCTTTATCCGTAAAAATGGCCTCCGAAGGCGTGTTGTGGCAATACCAAACGAAACTGTTTTGGCCGCCGACAGCTCTGACAAACTCGGCCATTAAATCACTAAAATGGTCAAAAGCGGCCATAGAACCGCCATAATCCAAGACCAAATGTAGCCCCAACCATTGCCGCGACTGCCGCCGATACGCAAATTCGGTCAAATAGCCTTGTCGAATAATCGTGTTGAGGCTTTCCTCAAAATCCCAATCCGAGCGTTCGCCATCGAACGAAATGCGTCGAACGGTGAGCAACATTTGATACAAACGTCTAATATCAAGCGATAAAAATTTGTTTCTATCTAAAAAAGAAAAACGCCGCGTCGGTGTCGGTACGTTTATCGGCGTCAAAAGAGGCCCCTCAGTATTTTCGCCAAAACTGACCCAAAAATCGGTCAATTCGTTGTTTTTCTCTTGTCGCGTCGTCGTTTTGGTAGTATCATTGGCCGTTTCTTCGGCGTTTTGGTTGTCGTTAGTTGTCGAATTTATATTATCCATGCTCCGCGAAGCGGGTGCATTTGCCGAATTATCAAGCGTTTTTGGCGCGTCAACGGGTATTAAATGTGTCGTCAAATCGTTCCAAAATCCGTCAAATTTTCTTCTAAATGCCGCATCGCGGGGCGTCAATTCGCCGTTAGGCAAGGCCATTTGCGCGTCGGCGTGAAAAGGCTTGAACCACAGAAAACGGCATAATTTATAGTAATCATCGGGCGAATCAAGGGAAAACGGGCAGTTTTTCAAGCTTTCCACCAATACTTCGTATTCGGCCATCGTGAGCGAGGCGCGTTGCAATTCCGATTTTTCCCACTGCATGAGGGCTTGAAAAAAATCGAATAGAGGGAGATGTGGCGTGAATTTTTCCATTGTCTATTTGAACATTTCCATTGTTTCAAAATTTTTGAACAAAGCCGATTGAAGCGGCAATTTTTTGACGGCGTTCGTCAAAAACGCTTGAATATCGGCCACTTTTTTAGGCAGTTCTTCATCGGCATTCCCCAATTCGGCCATACTTTTCAAGGCATTGAACCAGTCAATCAACTCGCTCGTCGAGACGTTTTTGCCGCTTGCTTGGTTCGTTTTTATCCGTTGACGGACTTCCTCAAACGCCGCTACCGCATTGTCAATCAATGCTTTATCGCTGTTTTTGACGACTATTTTTTTATAAAACCTATTTTCCAAAATTAGTTTTAAACGCTCGGCGTTGAAGGGTGGGATATAATAATAGATGCACCGCCGCAAAAACGCTTCGGGCAGTTCTTTTTCCCGATTACTTGTTATAATAATGAGTGGACTCAATTTTTTATCCTTCCCTTCGCCTTTTTTGACAATCGGCTCATCGGTTTCGGGGACGATAAAATCGCCACCTTCCAATTCGTTGAGCAAATCGTTGGGAAAATCAAGGTCAGCTTTGTCAATTTCGTCAATCAATAAAACGGCGGGATACTGAGGGGTTGATTGCTCAATCGCCTTGGCCATTGCCCGTTTTTGAATGTATTTGTCCACATTTTTAGCTTTATCATCGCCCGTTTGCGCCGACATCTGCACGTCGAGCAGTCGCCGCAAGGCTTCATATTCATAAAAACCGTCTTTGGCACGGGTCGTTGATTTGATGTGCCATTTGAATAACCATTTTTTATAATCTTGCGGCTTGTCTTCGCCCACGCCTTTGTTAATACCTTCCAAGGCGCGACCTTCGTACAATTCATACGCCACGGCGGTTGCCAAAACGGATTTTCCGCAGCCAGGCTCGCCCATAACAAGCAACGGGCGTTGCAAAACGAGCGCGAGGTTGACGGCTTGAATCAAATCAGCGTCGGGCAAATAAGGCGGCAAAGTGCTGCCATCGGGAAGCGTCACGCTTTGGGTCAATTTTTCTCCTGAATAAAGTGTCATTATTGATGCTAAATTTTTGGTAAATGGTAATAAAAGCGGGTGTTCTGCTTGCAAAATTATGCTTTACGCAGCAAGCTCCGTTACTACCTTACAACGTTTTACAAAATATCAATTCTTCTTGCTGATGAATGTAGGTGGTCAATTCCGTGGAGTTCATTTTTTCGGCCATTAGCAAGAGGGTTCGCAACACATTCGGGTCATTTTCATCAAAAAATTGGTGTGATTCCAAGGCCCATTCGTTGAAAACATCGCCGTGTGCGTCACACCATTCGCTCAAATACTGAGGGGTCAACGGGGCCACTTCATCGGCTAGATAAATGACACAATCGTCGGTTAAGTTTGTGGGCAAGGCCGCCGCGAAATCTCTAATTTCTTTAAAATCGGGGTTAATTTTCTTCAAACGCGCTAAAAGTAGAACAATTACGTTCCGATTGATGGGATTTTTAACCAAATCGGCGTGAAGGCTTCCCCAAAAATCGGTCAATAAAATTCGTAATTCTTCGTCGGGCAAGTCTTGAATATTATCCAAAATTAAGACAAATCGTTCGTTTCTTGACGAAGCTAAAATGGTTTCTCGAAAAGCGACGGCCAAAGTCTGTAACGTCGTTGCCGCGTGTTTGTCCAGTTTTAAACCGCTTTTCAGTTGATTCAAAATAGCCACTTTGGCTACCGACAGACCGCCTAAATCAATCCGAATCGGATAGTAAAAATCGGAAATTCTGCCAAGTAAAGTGGTTATTTTCTTTGAAAAAAAGCCCAAACCACTGCCTTCATGACCCCTCAGTATGTAGGCACCCGTAGGCAATTTGGGATGCTTTTTTTTGATGGCATCATATTCACTTTTGAAATTAAACTGATCAATGCGGCTTTTCAGCATGACGCCTCGGTCAATATTTTCAAACGATTTCCGCATCACGTCGGCGGCTTCATAGAGTTTTTTGAGTGGGTCGAGAAAGACTTTTGTTGTTGAATCAAGGGTTATTTTCAAAGCCATTTCGGGCAGATTTTGCGCCGTCAGCAAGGCTTTAAAATCTTGGATTTGCTTCTGCACTTCGACTTCCTTTGTGGCAATTTGCTGCCGAACGTCGGCGTATTCTTTCCACAAGTTTTCCAAGTCTTTTGGTATATCTTGCTTCAAATTGGCATTAAAAACCCATGTTTTAGCCGTTTCCTCTTTCCAATAAATGCCCCAAGGAAACTCGTTTTCAACTGCTCCTTTTCGCCGAATGCCGCCGCGATTTGTTACGTTGTCCACAAAGTTTTCGGTATCAAATTTAAAAGTTTTAACGCTGCCGCAAGCGTGGAGAAAAGCGGCTTCTAAGGTTGCGCCTTGCAAAGTCAGATTAGTATAAAAATTGATGGCAAACTCCATAGCTTGCTTGTCCCCGATGTTGTCGGAAGTCGCAATGACGGCTTTTACGTTCAATTCATCCAACAAATAATTCCGCAACGGCTCGGTGCAACAGGCGTTCATAAACACCAAAGCGACGTTTTCAAGGCCAAAAAATAAGTTATTCAATTGATTATCAGCTAGTTTTCCATCGGCGAGTTTCCAATAATCGCTGCCCGCATGACCCGAAAAATGAATGATTTTAGGCCGTTCTTTCGATGTGCTGATGTTCGGCAATGCCTTCGCAAGTGTGGCCGTTGTCGCTTCTTCGTCCGTTATCCAACCTATAGAATCGTTGACCACAAAACGCAAAAAGGCGTCTTTCAAGCCTTGCGTTTCTTGCCGCAAGGCAGGTAAAAAGCCTTCAGTTTGTTCACTTTTCGGCTGATTCGCAAAGGCGAGATAAACGAATGGTTTGGCCACTTTTTTAAATTAGGAATTAGGAATTAAAATATTGATTATCAATTATTTAGAACTCTCCAAGGGTTACAATCAGCAATTTCCGCTTTGGCTTTTTGACGGCGGCGTAGCTGCCAAATCTCGGTAATATTAAAACCACCGACCACTTTTTTACGCGGTGTAACCGCGAAA
>JAYSRS010000690.1:0-2672 GCA_043720935.1 Saprospiraceae bacterium | reverse complement strand
TTTTGAGTTACGCGTAACTCAAAACCCTTTGTCATTCAGTAGGAACAAAACTCAAAAACAAAACTCCCCCCCTCAGTATTTTGCCCATTTTTCAACAGTATTTCACCTTTTTTTTTGTTTCAAAAAATAAACTTGTCAATAAGGCGTTAAAATGGTGAGAATACAACCTCAAAATGAGGGAGACAACTATATTTGCGCCAAAATGAATCGAAAGAGTATTGGTTTTTTCGATTATTTACTTTGACATTACGATTAAAAATAACAAACCGTTTTAACCTGCAATTCAGAGCAATGGAAAAAATGCTAAGATTAAGTATGGTATTGATGCTAGGAGCAACCTTGACGTTGTCCACATCGTGCCGCAAAAAAGAAAGTTCAAGCACCACAGGTTGGGGCTACAACGATTCAAAATGGGGTGGTTTTGAGAAACTACCGTATGATGGCCAACCGACTGGACCCAATCTCGTTTTGATTGAGGGCGGCACGTTTTCAATGGGTTTGACCGAACAAGACGTCACTTTCGAGTGGAACAACGTTTCGCGTCGTGTCACCGTTTCGTCGTTCTACATGGACGAAACCGAAGTGGCTAACATTGATTACCGTGAATATTTGCACTGGCTCGACCGTACTTTCGGGCAGTCATATCCCGAAATTTATCAAAAAGCGTTGCCCGATACGCTCGTATGGCGCGAGGAATTGTCTTACAACGAGCCTTTCGTTGAAAACTATTTCCGTTTCCCATCTTACAACGACTATCCCGTCGTTGGTGTCAACTGGCAACAAGCGAATGAATATTGCAAATGGCGTACTGACCGCGTTAATGAGATGATTCTCATTAAAAAAGGCATCATTAAGCCAAATATGCAGCAAAAAGACGCCCAAAACTTCAATACCGAAGCGTACTTGGCAGGTCACTACGATGCGATTATCCCGCGCAAAGGCTTGAAAGATTACACGGCAACGGGTAAAGGCAAGGCCACACGCCAAGCTAAATTTGAAGACGGTATTTTATTGCCAGCTTACCGTTTGCCAACTGAGGCAGAGTGGGAATACGCAGCTTTGGGCTTACGTGGCAATATGGCATCGTCGAAAGATGAGCGCATCACTGACCGCCGCATTTATCCGTGGAATTCTAACACCGTTCGTTACCAACGCCACGACAAAAATCAAGGTGACCTTTTGGCTAACTTTAAGCGTAGCGGTGGTGACTATATGGGTATGGCGGGTAATTTGAATGACCATGCGGCACGTCCTGCACCTGTTATATCGTTTTGGCCAAATGATTATGGCTTGTACAACATGGCGGGTAACGTAAATGAGTGGGTTCAAGACGTGTATCGTCCGACGACAAGTATGTCATTGCGCGATGCGGACAATCAAGACCTCGACCCTTTCCGTGGTAACTATTTCCAAAAGAAAGTGTTGGACGAAAACGGTAAGCCGTTGAAAGACGAAAAAACGGGTCGTTTGCAAATGCAAGACGTGAAGGATGATGAAATTGCTAACCGCGAAAACTACAAACGCAACAAGTTGTATAATTATGGTGACGGTGACTCTACTTCTCTCGTTGACGCGTCGCAACCAATGTATGATACGGGCAAACGGACGCTTATTAGCGACAAAGCGCGGGTTATCAAAGGAGGTTCGTGGGCTGACCGTGCTTTCTGGTTGTCACCAGGTTCACGCCGTTTCAAGGATGAAGACAAAGCTGACCGTTCAATCGGTTTCCGTTGCGCCATGATTCGGACAGGTTCGCCCGTTAGCAACAATGACAGTGGTGGCAATATGTTCAAATCAAGAAAGAAAAAGGAGAAACGAATGTACGGGAAGTAACGGGGTTTCTGATTTGAAATTTCGGACTGTCCATAATAAAAAAAAGCCGAATGCGTTTTAGCGCATTCGGCTTTTTTTATTTCCTGAATTTTTTAAGCATTGGTAAATTTTTTAATATTTTCTAAGTGTTACGTCCTACCATAAAGCCACTAATTCTGTCCCAAAATACCACATCTAATTTAATTACCCAGTTCTACTTTGGCACTCTAATCACGGGCGTCTTTCGAGCAAAGCGAGAAACAGGCCGTTGATTAGAGTGCCAAAATAGAATTAAGTAGTTGAGCTTAAATAATCGAGAATTTACTGAGGGGTACGATTTTTTATAAAGTACTGATTTCAAATTAGTTACAACTGTTGGAGGGTTCTAAAACCCTCCAACAGTTATCTCACCTACTTATGTATTCGGAATTATCGGCTTTGTGGTACAAAAGCTTTTTTCAATAATTAATAGTTTGTAACTCATTGATTATCAATACGGTTCAACGTTCGGGGAACTTTAAAAGTTCCCCGAACGTGCGCCGTATAACTTATAACTCATCACTACTTATTAGTTTTTTATGCTTGAAACTTGATTGCGGCGTAGTTGCTAAATCTTGGTAACATTACGCAATCACTCCGTTTTTTATGCGGTGTAACCGCTAAACGCCCTGTTTTGCGGTTACACCGCATTGTAAAAGTCGTTGTTAAATTGAGTATTACCTAGATTATGCAGCTACGCCGCATTTGAGATATAAAACTAATGGCTCTTTGACAATTTTAGCGGGAAGTGCATTTTTGTCATTCAGAAGGAATCTCTTTCTTGTGTGTTTTCTTCAAAATAAAGCAAAAATACAGCAAAT
>JAYSRS010000689.1:0-7554 GCA_043720935.1 Saprospiraceae bacterium | reverse complement strand
TTTTCCCGCACGCCTTTTTCGCGCAGCGAAAAACAGTGCGTATCAAAACGCGCTTTTATTTTTTCAACGTTCCTTATTAATTATTAAGTTGTATTTGGCTTATAAAAACTATAAAAACAGCTATTTACAAATCTTAAAAAACTTAGTAATTAATAGACGTTAAATTTTGAGACAGCTTTTTAAAGCGTTTTTAATCCTTAGTTGACGACTTGCTACCACCCGATTTGTTGGTGTTCAAACCACTGCGTTGATCCTTCGTTGTAGGGGCTGACAGGACGGGGGCCGTTGGATTTTTCTCCACTAAAACGGGGAAATGACCGACGTTATAGTGCTGAAAACTGCGGTCAGCCGTCATTGGCAACTTGTAGGTTTTGACAAAACCGCTCAAAAAAGCCGTCATATCTTCGGGCTTGAAGTTGCGCGATTGTGGCTTTGCGTGATAGGCCAAATGGCTAATTGAACCGTCTTTGTTGTAGAACGCATACATCCACAATTTAATACCATTCAAGTCGAAACCTGTCCGATTCGCATGACTTTCCATGTGTTTCATCATTTGAATCCACAAATAGTACGTCATTTCCATGTCGTTGCGGCAAACCGTGAGCAGTTGCAAATCATGCTCGGTTTTGAGGGCGTCGAATGCACGGTCGTCTTGTCCAAGAACGAAAACAACGGGTAAAGTGTCATTAGTTTCTGTCAAAAAAGAAGCAGATACTGAGGGGGTCGCTTTCACAAGCCCAATAAGGTTAGTTAGAGCAAAAATAATGAGTAGATTCTTCACGAATAAATCAGTTTTTTTTTGAATTAAAAAATAAATGTGTGACTGATATGGATAGCTGATTAAACGTTTTTTAGACGCCGTTATTTAAAATAGTTTCGTAATGATTTGTTAACGCTTCTGCTTTTTGCGGCGAATAAACAAAGCAAATAAACAGTTGATGACAAAAATAGTTTGAGCAAAAAACAAAGCAAATCCTGCAACAATATTGTAATTATTGAGCAATTTGTAATCAAAAAGTGCGCCGTCAATGCGTTGTTGTGGGCGTAAATTGTCAAAAAAACCCGATTCAAATAAGCCCACACCAAATAGCCAAAGGGCAAATATGGTAACAAAAAAATGGGTTTTGCCCAAACCTAAGTGCAAAGGCCGTTTCATTTTTTCAAACATCCAATAAATGACCGCCATAAACACCATTTGACCCGACAAAAGCAGCAACAATCCCGACGCCGAAAAGACGAAATGGGTGTCTTGATTGGGCTTTTCGAGCGATGAATGGCCAAAAAATAAGGTAGAAAAAGTTTGCAAAACGAGAAAAAAAGCCGCCGCCCATAAAAACCAGCGTTGTGGTATGCCCTTCATGTGGCGTGGATTTGCGTGTTCGTTTACCTAAGAAAATACTTAGTGTCATAAAGGTCTTAATTAATTTTTTATTGACTCCACTTTTCAGGTAAAAAGTTTTATAATTAGTCACTTTAACTAGCCTTCTTCAACAAACAAATAAAAGTAATTTTTTATAAACAACTGTTTTTCAAGGCGTTGAATATACTAAAATTTACATAATTAAAAAACATATACCATGTCTTAAACGCTTTATTCTGTCACGTTTACTTGTTTTTCTCAAATAAAATACCAATTTTTGCCACTTAATATTTCAAGAATTTCAGATGGCTACGTGCAGTAGATACACATGGCCATGTGTATCTACGCCATGTGTATCTACATTTTGAAACCGTTTTAAATCACGAACTTAATTTAATCCACATGAGCAGAAACCTACTCGCTGCCCTGCTACTGACCGCATTGGTCGCTTGCAACCCTAAATTGGTGTCAACCAACGCTATTTCCAAGCAAAAAATGCAAAATGACCGCGAAAAATGTTCAAAAGAACAGGATAAACGCGGCGAAAATGCTGCCGAAGAACGCGGCGAAGCTGCCGAAGCCATGGACGATTGGGCTTTGGCGCGGACGTTTCCCGATGGCATTTTTCATGCTGAAAACCTACAAACGGCCTTCAATCAACGTCAAATTCAGCTTACCCGCGAGGAAGACCCCATTATTTTGCCCGAATGGCAATCGCTCGGCCCAGCCAATATTGCGGGTCGGATGTTGTGCCTTGCGTTTCATCCGACCGATTCCCTCACGATGTGGGCGGGGTCGGCAAGCGGTGGCCTTTGGAAAACCACGACGGGTGGCCTTGGCACAAATGCTTGGCGGCGCGTCAAAACGGGTTTTCCAGTCCTTGGCGTGGCCGCAATTGCCGTTTCGCCCGACGCGAACACGTTATATATAGGTACGGGCGAGGTTTATGGCTACCAAAACGTCGGCAACGGCAGCAGCCTTCGGACGCAACGGGGCAGCTATGGCATTGGGATTTTGAAAAGTACTGATGGTGGCGCAACTTGGATAAAATCGCTGGATTGGTCGGAGAATAATTTGCGCGGCGTTCAACGCATTGTGGTCAATCAGCGGCGGCCAAGCACCGTTTTTGCCGCTACTACTGAGGGGGTCTTCCGAAGTTATGACGCGGGAAAAAAGAGGCTTGTATCGTTATGCATTTGAGTATTTCGCCCGTCAATCGAAAATTGCGCGCCGCGACGCATGGCAACGGCGTTTATGAAATCGACTTATTGACGCCGCAAAACCTTCGGCAACCGATTGAGGCTATTTTTGCTTCCGCAACAATGGAAACCACAAATCAGCGCATTCGGACGAATTTTTACTTGAAAAACACGCAACTTTTGAGGTTTTATTTATCAGACAGTAATTCCCTAGGCGATACTTCTAATTTTTTTGCAATTTGAAATAAGCTTTCGATAGATGGTTGCATATCATTTGTACACCATCTTGAAACAGTAGATTTATCTTTTTCTAATTGCTTGGCAAGCCATAAACTCGTTTTATTCTGTTCGACAAGCACTATTTTAATGCGGTTGTATATTTTTTTCATTTCCTGATACGGCATTTAATTTTCGTATTACGCAAACTTCAATTAACTTTGTTGAAAAAAATTTGAATTCCCCCCCTCAGTATTTCAACAATTTTCAACGTTTTCACAAACAAAAAACGGCTTGTTCAACGAAGGACAAGCCGTTTTTTTTTATACAAATTCAGGAAAAACGCGTTTATATTTTTTCAAAACAAACGCACCCAAATAACCAACGCAGCTGCCTAAGATTGCCCCACAAAAAATGTCCAAAGGATAGTGAACACCGACGTAAACTTGACCAAATGAAATGCTCGTCGCCCAAAATAACAGACTGTAAATCAACCATTTGCGTCGCTTAGCGAACGTCAAAATAAGAAAAACAGCTAGGGCAAAATGGTTCGTCGCGTGGCTTGAGGTAAAGCTGTAACCGACGCCGCAACGCACTAATAGTTTAACTTTGGGTTTAATATTTTCGTCGTTGCAAGGCCGCAAACGCGCTACCGTGTTTTTGATTAAACGGCTGCTCACAACGTCCGCCGCACCGACTGTTAAACCTAGCGCGAGCAGGTACATCGCCACTTGTTTTTTATCAAAATTGGAGAACAAATAGCTGATAAAAAACACATACGTCGGCAACCAAAAATAAGGGCTTCGCCAATACGGTGCGAGCTTATCCAACCAACCGACATGTAGGTAATTGTTGATAAAATAAAACAACTCTTGGTCGAGATTCAACATTAAAGAATGATGAAGGATGAATTATAAATGATGAATATTCTAAATAATTGATTATCAATTAGTTGCGGCAAAATCTAAAAACTCTTTAAAATTCTTTAAACTTTTACCCCCTCAGTATTTTAAGTATTTTGCCGCGAATTAGCCATTCACGGACTGAAGTCCGTGATACAGCGTTGCTACAAATTACTGATAAAATACGGCAACATTTTACGCCAAGTGTCCCAATCATGCGGCATATCGTGTCCCCACACATCAAGCTCGTGCGGTATGCCTTTTTGTTGCAAAATTGCTGAAAAACGACGGCTCGCTTCGGGTTTTTCCCAATCGCCCGAACCCGTTGCAATCAATATTTTTTTAGCCGAACGGATGCGGCTCAAAAACCAATCGTCGGTCAATCCAGCGATGTAATGCTCTGGGGAATTGAAGAATACATCATTGTCAAAATAATCACCTGTATAAGCCGAGAGGTCGTAGCAACCACTCATCGCAATCACACCACTGATTAAATCGGGGCGTTTGAGAAACAAATTCATCGAATGCAACGCCCCAAAACTCGCGCCGCAGGTAATAATCGGCGTCTCGTTGCTCGTATGCGTTTTGATGTACGGAATGACTTCTTGATACACGTATTCGTTAAATTCTACATGACGAATGGCCTTGTTGCGGGGCCGCATTTCCGTATTCAACCAACTCTCTTTGTTGATGGAATTGATGCTAAACACCTTGATTTTTCCCTCATTTATGGGCTTTTCAAGGACTTTCATCAACAAAAAACGCTCATATTCAAGGTAATCTGCCGCAGCCGTCGGGACGAGTAGAACCGCCGTGCCGTAATGCCCATAAGTGGCAATTTCCATGTGTTTGTTTAGGCGTGGGCTGTGCCAACCATCAATTTTTCTTTCCATATCAATTTATTTTTTACCAAAATCTTGTACCAAAGTCTCTGCACTCGACCTTAAAAAATGCAGCATTTGTTCTTTTTGTTCGGCGGATAGTTGCGTGAGTAAACGTTGATTTGCGCGGCTGCGGTAGGGTTCGATGGCTTCTAAAACGCGTTTTCCTTCGTCCGTCAAGGTCAAAAACTTTTTACGGCGGTCAGTGCTGTCCATGATTTGCGCCATCATGCCTTTTTCGCACAACGTATTTACTAGGTTTGTTATATTAGGGCGCGACACATTCAAGGCTTCGGCCAAATCGCTGGCAAAAATGGGCCGTTCAGTGTTGCGGTCTTCAATAAAAGCAATATTGGGGTCAGCAGCTAAATGCAACAGTACGAGCCATTGCTGGGTCGTGATGCCAAATTGTTGGCAAATAATGTCGCCATTTTTCAGAATCGTGTCTGAAATATTTAATAAAGTCATCACAATAGATGCCTCCGTGCTTTTTTGAAGCGCAATTGCCTCAACAACTTTGGTGTTATTTTTAAACACCAAAGCATTTGATTTTAATTGAACACTACCGTTCATCGTTTATTCTAAGCGTTTTTACAATAAGTTAAAAAATGTTTTTTGGACTTGATGGGCCACTGATTGGGCTGATTGGGCTGATTGGACTGATTTACACTGATTTTTTTTTGTTATTCAGAAGGAAACTAAAAATCAGCGTAAATTAGTCGTATCAGTAAAATCAGTGTACCATTATTTAATTTCAAAAAATAGACATTTGATTCACCTCAACCTCTGAAACAGGCTCTGGTACTGAGGGGGGCATTTTCGGCACATTATCGGGTAAAAAACGCTTGATTAAGCGCAATTTATGGCTATAATGGTTGCGTTCTTCGTTGTAAATACCTTGATGGTCGAGCCTGTCAATCCGCACTTGACCCGCCGCATGAATGATTTGATTGCCTTCCAACACAATACCAACGTGAACTATTTTACCTTTATCATTTTCAAAAAAAGCCAAATCAGCCGCTTGGGTTTGGTCAACAAAATCAACCAAACGGCCTTGTTCAACTTGTTGCGACGCATCCCGCCGTAAGCGAAGGCCAACCATTCTAAAAACAGTCTGCGTAAAACCCGAACAATCAATCCCAAAAGGCGATTTCCCTCCCCATAAATACGGGGCAAAAAGATAACGCCGCGCAAATTTGATAATCAATTCAGGCGTCGGCGTAAGAACGTTGTTCTGAACAGCTTGGCCATTAAAAGCGTAGTGTTTATCCCCCAATTGTAGGTTTATACCGTCGAACATCGGTAACATTGCGCCCATCGTTATCGGCAAAAAATGGCTATTATTAGTCAACGTGGCGGTCAAATCCAAGCAAAAAGCGTGATTTTTGCGGTACATTTCGGCGTCCATCTCCCCCACTCTACGCAACTGTCGGATGTCCATCCAACCTTCATAACCATCGTAATCGCAACGGATTTTACACCAATTTTTCTTCGCTTTGCTGGCCTCCAATATCTCTACGAGTTCGCCAAAAAGCAATTGCGTGACGATTTCTTCGG
This sequence comes from Saprospiraceae bacterium, assembly GCA_043720935.1. Taxonomy (GTDB): domain Bacteria; phylum Bacteroidota; class Bacteroidia; order Chitinophagales; family Saprospiraceae; genus JAAFJT01. The sequence continues at coordinate 1,439 of JAYSRS010000689.1, read as the reverse complement.
CATCCGAAGGATTCGCTCGAACGGGGACAACACTCAACTGGCAGACGGCAAACATAGATTTTGAATTAAAAATTAAGAATTAAAAATTAAGTGGTGACGAGCAATGTCAATTTTAAACCGTTGAATTTTAAAACCCAATCAAAGCACAGTTGGATTAAAAATTAAGCAGATATAAAATCGTTCTGAATTAAAAATTGCTTTTAATATCGCCCCAAAAGTAATAACTCCTAGCAAAATGCCGTTAAAATTGAGGTTTGAAAACGGCTTGATGCTGGATAAAAGTTATCCACGCTTAAAAAGTTGCCGAAATTCGTAGAGATACCTTAGTTTTGCACAAATTTTTTACCGATATATTTTATGAAAAAATTACAACTCATAGCCATCGTGGCTGTTTTTAGCGCAACCGTCGCTTACGCACAAGACCGCCATTTTTCTCAATTTTACAGCTCCCCACTCACGCTCAATCCTGCACTAACGGGTGCATTCGACGGCAAATACCGCGTCGGCGGCAGCTACCGCGACCAGTGGCGGGGCTTGCTCGACCAACCGTATCAAACGTTTTCTTTCGGCTCAGATTTGAGGCTCAGCGCACCGTTTGCAGCACGGGGCAACAATGACAAAGTGGGTATTGGCTTGCTTTTTTACCGCGATATTGTCAATACACTCGATTTTTCGACGACTCAAATGGCTTTGTCGCTGGCCTATCACAAGTCATTGGCCGCGCTCGACAACTCGCAATACCTATCACTCGGCTTTCAAATGGGCTTGACACAACGCAATATTAATTACGACGCGCTGACTTTCCAAGACCAATGGAACGGCATCACGGGCTACACGCTCCCTCGCTCGGAACGCTTGCCTGAAAACAATTTTGGCTACGGCGATATGTCGGTCGGACTGAACTACTCGATTGTTTTCGCCCCTAAAAAATCGTTGTTTATTGGTGCATCTTATCACCATTTCAATAGGCCCAACGTGGCGTTTTTCACAGGTGAAACCATCCCAAAACAGCCTTTGGATGCACGGCTATCGGTTCAAATGGCGGCACAATACCCGATTAATCCAAGCAATACGATTACCATGTCGCCACGCGTGCTGTTTTCAGCGCAAGGGCCGCACTTGGAAATCAACGCAGGAACGAATTTTAGAGCCGTCGTTGACAACACCTACGGCACAGCTTTACACCTTGGCGGCTATGTGCGGCCCGTAAAAAGTAACGACGGTATTAATCTCGATGCCCTCGTTTTCGTCGTCGGCGTAGAGCTTAATAACATACTTTTGGGCTTTAGTTATGACATTAATTTACCAAATATTGAACGCTATCGACGGTCGGCTAATACCTTTGAAATCTCTTTGATTTACCTCGGAGAGTTTGAAAATGACGAACTACTTTGCCCGAAGTTCTAACAAAATGGGCCACTGATTGGACTGATTCGACA
>JAYSRS010000688.1:0-2681 GCA_043720935.1 Saprospiraceae bacterium | reverse complement strand
AAAACAAAATATCGACTTCCAAAACTGTCGAAACCGTTGAATTTAAAGCCATTTTTCGTTAAATACCAATTTTTAAAAAGTTGTGGGAAAGGACGGTTAGATATAGCGTCATCAAATTTAAGGATTTCTTCTAAATTATGTTGAAAAAAAGTCTTTAACTCATAAAAGATTGCCAACGTCCTGACCGTAAATACCACACCGTCACGCCTAAAATCATACCCCAATAAACGATTTCTGCCGACCATGCTAAAGTCAAACCGCCTTTCACTTGACCGACCACGATATTGATAAAAATGAGATATAAAATCGCACAAGCCAACTGTAAAAGTAGGCCGAAAAGTGCTGCGCCCGTACTTGCCAAAGCGTTGAAATACACGCCACCGATGCTAAAAACGACTAAAATGGCTATCAAAACGTGAAAAATTGGCGTGGCATCGGCAATCAAGGACACTTCGCCTGTCTGCCGTAAAATGGGTTCAAGAAACTGTTTGGGGAACAACAAAAGCGGCAAAGCCAAGGTCATTGTGACGGCGAGGCAGAGTTTTGCGGTCTTCCAAATTGTGGGCAAAACGCTGTCAAAATCGCGCTGACCAATTACATTACTGACTAATGTGTTGATACTCGAAGAAAAACCCCAACTTGGGATGCTTAAAAACAAATAAACCATCCGTACAAGGTTTGTTATGGCCAAATCGCGTACCTCCATATACGCCTCAACGAAGCTAAAAAAGACGAACCAACTTCCCAAACCCACAACGGGCTGCGCTACTGAGGGGATACTGATTTGCATCTGATATTTTATTAAATTGAAGTCAACTTTTCGGGGTTTAAAAAGGTGATATGCCTCCGCTTCTTTGTCGAAACGCATATAAACAATGAATCCTAAAAAAGCCACACCTTCTGAAATCGTACTCGCTAAAGCCGCGCCGCCGATGCCCATTTCTGGAAATCCGAACTTGCCGAACACCAAAAACCAACACAGAATGATGTTCAAAATGCCCATGATACCCGTGTCAATCATGATAAATTTGGTACGTGCAACGCCTGTGTACAAGGCAATCATCGCCAAACCGCCATAGCTGAAAAAGACGCCCCAACTTCGATATTTTAGAAATTCGATGCTTTTTTCGTAGATAATGGGCGATTTTACGAAGGATTTGAACAAAACGGGGCAAACGAATTGCATGAATAAAAACATGATGAGTGCCAACGCAAGTTCAAAATAGAGCATATCAAAAAAGTTGCGGCCCACTTCTTCGGGCTTACCTTCGCCCATGCGTCGTGCAATCATCACCTGTCCACCTTTCGAGAAACCGTAGCCAATCGCCGCAATCACCAAATAAAAAACGCCGATGAAACCAATAGCCGCGAAATCTTCTTCGCTTTTATAATACAAGAATGCCGAGTCGCTCAAGGCAACGATATTTTGCCCCGCACTACCCAGAATCAAGGGTAAGGAAATGGCGAATATTTGGCGATACGTAATTTTGAGTTTAGTCATGTTTCTAAAAGTTGTTGAAATAAGTTAGTGGGTTAAATGGCCCACTGATTGAATTGATTGGACTGATTTACGCTGATTTTTTGTCATTTAGAAGAAAAAAAATCAGTGTAAATCAGCCGCATCAGTCTAATCAGTGGGCCATTGCGTAAACTTTGTGACGCATTAATCGTAGCCGAAAATGGACGAAAAACCAATGTTTTTCCGCATCACAACGTCGTGGTGAATCTCGTTGCCGAATGGGAAATCCTTTGTGCCGCATTGCTTAAAGTAGCGTTGTTCATAAAATTTAATGGCCGATTTGTTTTCATGCCAAACGACCAAATAAATCCATTTGATGCGGTCGCGGTGTGAGGCATAACGTTCGGCGCACTCCATTAAAGCAGTGCCGTAGCCTTTGTGCCAAAATTTTTCTAATACGTAAATCCGTTGTAATTCAATGCTTTCATCGTTCGGGAACAACTCTTTGCCTCTGTCCCAGCGCAATTTGACATAACCCACATTTTCATTATCTTCGGTTCGGATGATAAAAAAAATGCTCTCCTTATGCGCCAATTCTTCGGCGATTACTGAGGGGGTGAATGTTTGTTCAACATACAGTTTGAAATTGTCGGGGTCGCTCACTTTTTCAAACGCATCAATAAACGTCTGTTTGGCGAGTACCAATAGTTCGTCCGCATGGCTGGCATTGCATTCAATAATGTCATAGCATAAAAAATCTTCTCTCATAAAATTCATAACGCAAAGATTTTAAATAGATGAAAAAATAATTATTTAAAAATGAATACTTTTTTAATCGTTCTTTATCAAACATATTTCGGTACGTTTATTTTCAATACCTGTTTTTCAAGGGTAGCAAATGTAGGAAAAGCCTTTTGAATTTCATGCCTTTCTACAAATTTCGATGCAATAAGGGGCAGGACACGCCGCAACGTATGATTGCTTGTTGAAATACAAAACGCGTTTTCCTTGTCACAATCTAGCCCTTCTCTTTGTTGACAAATAAAAGATTTGGCACATCTTTGGACTATAATATTTTGTCATTCGTGACGACATATTATGAGAAAATACACATTTATATAGGAAGAGAGCTGTCGGCTCTCTTCCTTTTTTTTGTGAAAAAACGACCCCTCAGTATTGAGGCATAAAAAAGCCGTTTTTTGCTTAATTCCAAGCAAAAAAC
>JAYSRS010000687.1:0-7565 GCA_043720935.1 Saprospiraceae bacterium | reverse complement strand
AACCCTACATAAAATTGAGGTAGGTCTTTTTTGCTCGCTTCGCTCGCAAAAAAGGGAGAGAGGAGGTTCATTTTTCGGGCAAAGCCCGAAAAATGAACCTCATTCCCCCTTTTCATGCGAGCGAAGCGAGCATGAATGTCAAAGTGTAGGGTTTTAAAAAAAGAAAAAAAAATCCCCCCTCAGTATTTTGAAGGTTTTAAACGCTCAAAATACTGAGGGGGGATACCCAAAATAGACAAATCGTTATTGTTCAATAGATTTGTCGTTCTACCTTAATTTTCTCTATACAATGCTTAATTTTTAGCAACTTTAATGGTGGAAATGACTTGACCGTCTTGTCGCAATGACAGCATATAAACGCCTGTCGGCAATGCGTGCATCGAGATTTTGGTTTCATCAGAACCGACATCAAGTCGTTGGGTTTTAATCAATTGCCCTTGTAAATTGTACAATTCGAGCATTGAATTGGCCCCCTCAGTATTTAAGACCTGTTTGTTAAAAACAACCGTCACCGCGTCGTTTGTTGGATTTGGAAAAACGGTCATTTTAAGACTTGTTGCGGATTGATTGCGATTAGCGGCTGCACCTGACTCATTATTGACAGGTTCTCTTGCCCTGAAAACGCAGCTTGTGCCGTCTGAAACAAGCCCTGCTTTTATGGTCACATTCATACAAATCGTGTTGGCATCCGAGAGGCAATTGCAAAGCCCCAAACCATTATCAACATAAACCGTCAAACAGACTTTGTAAACGCCGCTTACCGTATAAGTATGCGCAGGGCTTTGTCCGTTGGCCCAAGTGCCGTCGCCAAAATCCCAATGATACGCGACAATTGGATAATTGCTTATCGAACCACTGTTGAATTGCGCTTGTAAACTGTTCGTTTTGTAGGTAAAACATGGTTTTACTTCGCACGGACATTGCTCGATGCCGATTGGGAACACTATTTTTTGGTCGCCACATTCATTGGTATAAGTAAGCGTTGCGGTAAAGCCACCGACTGTATTATAGACGTGCGTTGTGTTCAAAACACTGCTTGTTGTGCCGTCGCCGAAATTCCATAGCCCGTTCGTGAATTTGCAATTGAGCGTGTCCACGGCGAAGATTGTCGGTAAGCCTCTGCAACCCGTTGTCGGCACTTTAACCGATGGTTTGCAGCAGCATTTTTTGTTTTCTGTTTTGACGCACGTTGTCCCGTCCGCAAAGGTAATGGTGTAAGTAATCGTCACGCCGCCACTTCCTGTTGCTTGGAAACATGGGTTGATGGTTGCCGCCAAACAAGACGCCGAAGGAATCAACGAAACACTTGATAAACCCGCAAAGGCCGTTGGCACAGGGCTGCACGTCCAGTTTAAGGCCGTAAAAGTGCCGCCTACCAAGTCAATTTTGACCATTTTAATCGCACATTCCCCTTTTACTTGCAATTGACTGCAACATTGGTCAGACGTTGGTATGAGCTTGGTGCTGTCGCAGCAAGATGATACTGCTTGTTTTATCGTGACACAAGCCGCACCTGATTCCAGTTGAGGTAAAGTAACGTTTGTATTTGCACCATTTTGAATATAAACGCCTGTTGCATTGGCCATAAATGTGTTACAAGCCGTTTGTGTATTTTTAGCAAGCGGGTCAACCGTTGCCCTAAAAGCATAGCGCAAAGTAGTGCCACTAAGGAGCGCATTGGCATTGCCAAACTCTAATTTGATGTTTTTAGAAGGTGCGCTGCCTGTCCATGTTGCGGCTGTTGAGCCAGTACAAGCAATGCCAAATTCGGGTAACGAAATATTAGTTGCCGCGTCAAACTTAGTCGTGGCAGGTGCAAAAGGTGTACTCGACAATAAACCCGCAAAAGGTGTATTGAATTGGCTGCCTCTATTGGCCCCACAAACGGACATCAAATAATCATTTGGTGCAGCATTGAGTGGCAGTTTATCAATCATCAAGATATTGCGGAAAGAAGCCGACCCCGTGTTTTTCATGGCCAATCTGTAAGCGATTGAGGCACTCGGTGTTGTGAAACCCGTTGTCGCATAAGCCGCACTGCTGGCTGTGCTGTCTTGTTTTTCGATGGTAAAACCATGCGTTCCACCGATAGAAATAGGCACATTGTAAGACGTTACTGCAACCGCTAAATTACCACCTTGAATCGTAAATTTATTTAACACAACGCCTAAACCTGCGGTGTCTCTAATTTTAGCACTAAATTCAATGAAGTAGAAAGGAATGCCTGATGTACCTGAAAAACCGCAACTTGGATAAACAAAAGCAGCACAGTTTGACCCAATATTCGGTAGATTCCATTGAAGATTGTTGCCCGAATGAGCCGTTGTAACACCTGTCCAGTTGGAAGGGCTACCACAAGGGGCGGTATAAGCAGCGGCGGTATAATAGGTATCACTACCCGCAACGTATGCCAAATTTGGATTGAGTACATCCTTAATGTTTACCCCAACCATCGCATCTGTACCAATATTTTGGACGCGCAAACGATAGCGTACCGTGTTGCCTTGGGTATAAATGGCTTGAGGGCTACAAATATCTTTAAACACACACGCCTTAGGAGCAGGCGGATACACACCAAATGAGGTACAAGTGCTGGTTGTGTTTAAAGAAGTGCTGGTTGTCGTTGCACAATTTGTAACTGTATTAGGCGCAGAGCTGTTGATGGTAAAACCTACCTCGCACAGGATATATTGACCAACATTCATTGTGCCATTCCGCACGATTTTGATGCTGCTGATTGGCGTTGTTGTGTAGGGCAGATTAGAAACAGCATTATAAGTTATAGTAGGCAAAGTACTACCATTGACGTATAAATCAGCCGTATTGACTGCCGAAGCACCAATATTTGTAATTTTAACAGAATTAACCGTTACACCTGTCGGAAAAACGTCGCTAAAGTTAAAAATACTGAGGGGGCCTGTGCTGTTGTTGTAAACCCGAATAGCATACGTGCCGTTGCAGCCTACTGTATTGCCCGTGACATTGACCCATTTTTGGAACAGACCTATTGCAGCAATAGGATTCTCACGGCGTATAAGCGTTTTACTGCTGTCAATGTGCGTCCCACACCACGCTCCACTTGTATTTTGACTGCCCAAATTCCCTTTCAAAACGGCGGTATTGGTCAAACAAGAACCAACAGCGAATGGGCTGTATTTTATTTTAACATTTAATGTGGCAACGTTAAAACCACCTACGGGTAATGGTGAAGCAAAGAGCGTTGTGTTTAAATTCCAATTAATAACGCCACCGCTCAAAGTAGCCGTTCCTACTGAGGGGGTCAATGCCCCGACAATCGTTGCCCCTGCTGGCAACTGATCCGTCACAATGGCATTGTTCAAGTTCAAAAAGCCATAAGTACCAGGCAGTTTACCGACTTTTATTTCATAATTAACCGTATCAGAAAAGCTCACATTGGGACATGAGCCGCCTTGATAACTTGTGCCAATGGGCCGCTTCCAAACTGTCCACGGGTCAGTAGCACGGGCAACCGTAGAGACGCCTCTCGTACACATTTCAAAAGCACCCAAAGGTGTTGTGCCGAACATACACGCCCTATTGACAACGGGCGTACCATTGCAAGTTGTCCCTGCGGGAAAGCGTACCCAAATCTGGAAAGTGCCAGAACAAGCAGTCGGAACACTCGCTAATGTGTAATTGACTTGTGTGCCGCTAGAACTAGGTGTTTGCGTTACCGTCGGCGTCCCACAAGGTGACCCTACAATAATATTATCCACAACCAATGGACTGGGGACAAAATCGGAAATCGTGATGCCCGTTGACCCTGCGGGCAAGGAGTAGAGAATGGTATAAACGAATGGCATACCCGTTTGAACGGCACTGTCACTTACCATTTTGTTCAACGTCGCGCCTGTCGTCGATGAAACGACCATTTGAGCATTGAGTGGCGCGAAAAAAGCTAAAAGCAAAGGCAAATAAAGCCAAGTTTTAAGGATTGAAGCGAACTTAACGTTTTTCATTGTTAAATAATCCGTCAAAAAAAGCGGTCGTAATACAATTTTGACTATTTTTGATGTGTGAAATGTGCTAACTGCTTACGACGCAGTTAGTCTTTTCCCAAAAGGTAGAAGTCCACTTGTTACTTTGGTCGGTGCGGGTGGGCTTCGCTGTTTTTAGAAAAAGATGTTTTTAAGACATAAATAAGGAATAAGAATTAAATAAAAGCGTATTTTTTAGCAATCCTGAAAGGATTGAATGTGAATAACCGTAGATGCAATCTACGGAGCAAACACCAAGATTTTTCCCAAGTCCGAAGGACTTGAACGTCTAAATCAAGTCTTTTACAGAGACATTCAAGTCCTTCGGACTTGGAAAGCCGCTTTTTAGACTTCCGTAGGTTGCACCTACGGTTATTCACATTCAATCCCTTCGGGATTTTTAAAACGCGCTTTTATTTATTTAACGTTTCTAAGGAATGTAAAATAAATAAAAGTGTGATTTTTAAGCTAAAATACTGAGGGGGTACTTACACCCACTCAACGTTGTTGAACCGCCTTGTTTCTACTTGTAAATACGCTATTGAGTAAATTTTTTGTGAAAAATAAAATTTTTTAATTTTATTTATTTATCTAATAAAAAAAACTTAAACAACCTGATTGCCCCTGTCAAAACAGGCTAAAATGAGCAAAATACTGAGGGGTCTATTTTTTATAAAAAAATGATAATCAATGAGTTAAATGCACATGAATCGTATAAGCACTTAAATTTTATTATTAAATAATAAAGGCTTATTGTTTGGTTATAAATACGCCATAAATTGGATGGTTTGTGAAAAAATAGCGTTTATATTTTTAATATTTTTATTATGCTTGACCATAAAAAAAGCCATCTCGGCAGTTCACATGAACTACCGAGAGGGACAACTAAACAACTAAAAATGAAGGGCAATTATTATGATGTATTAATCCGCACTGAGTACTTGAAATTGTAAGATATTGGCTAAACTGACCGTTGTACCAAGGCTTGTGCTTAACATTCCACACGAGGAACTTTTCAGCGTCTCTAAATCATTGGCACGGCGCAACAACTCATTGAATCCCCTTTTAGGTGCAGTGGCCGCAGTTGGCCGATTGGCAGGATCTTTTATCCAGAATAAATCCATTGGGTTGGTATCAACATCCGTTGAGTCATCACTACCCAAGCCTGTAATGAAAGCCGATAACGGAGCAGGTGCACCAAAATTAGCGGGCAATATGTGTGTAAAATTTGTTTTGGTTTCTCGTGCATGGCAACCACTACACGTTCCCATAGACAGTTTGTGCCGCGCCAAATCACTGGTAATAGCTGGCCCATTCCAAAAATAAGCTGGCGTTGCTGATGGTGATGGAATTTGAGCATCAATGGCTTTGATACCATCGGGAATATTGTAGTTCCCTTCCGTTTCAATAAGACTTTGATTGGTCGAATTGTTGACAAAAGCCGCTAAATCTGCAATTTTTGCGGCTATTATAGACGTTGAATTGACGTTTGATTCACTCATTGGTTCTTTATGTGGGTGAATCAATGCCAACTGTTTGCTTGTGCTTTGAATCGCAAAATCTCTAATATTCCACGGTGTCGTTAAAAATTCATTCGTCCGCAAATGGTTTAATGCACTGCCATTTGGCTTTGAACCGCCCGCGCCTTGATTCGTAAATACGTCCGTCACGGCTTGCAAAGCAGTGTTGTAGGTATTGTTAGGTGAACCATTCAAGGTGTGATTCTTTAAATCATACCATTGTTGGGCATAGTTTTTCAAACCATTGCAACTACTAATCGGAATACCGTATTCTAAAATAATGGTCATTTTTTTGAACGTTGCGGTCGCGTTACAGCCAGCGTTGTTATTAACAAAACAGAAAACAAATCGCCCTTCTCCTCCATTGCTCGTTCCGCCTGTGTAACCAAAATTACCACGCAAATCTAAACGATTGACAATCGCCAAAAGACGTACAGGGAAAAGACTTAATTTACTTGACAACAATGTTTTCCAATTTGCAAAGTGGCTTGTGGCGGTGTTAGGTAAACCTGCATTTTTCAGCCAAGCAGCAATAAAAACACGCTTAGAACTTGCGGCATTATTCATATCATCTCTAATGGGCAGCGTTGTACTATCGCCACTTGATGTTTGTATTTTCTTACCAAACAGCTCCGTATCTACCCATTTCATCACAAAACTGTCCACAGGAACGCCTGTTGAGGCCGTGTTTGCCATCTTCGTCATCAAACTTTTGAATGTCCATACACCGTTTGAATCGCCAACTGCTGAGCAAGGGTCGAATGTTCTTACAGGGTCTTGCACGACGCCCAAATCTGTAATCACCAAGCTATGGTCTTTCAACAAATTAAAATCGGCTGGTGAAACGAGTGAAGCCGTCGTACCACCGCCTAGAGAAATGGGTTTTTTAGCCGCAAAAGCCACCATGTCAATCATAGACGTCTTGCTAGGTATCATTTCTCGACCGCTTAACCGCGTTACCATCAAACGATTACGCTCCAATTCTACATTTTTGGCCTTCAAAAACGCCGTCAATCGGGCAATGTCGTCTTTGACAAAAGCGGAAAAGATACGGTCGTTTGCTATATCGTCGCCGTTGCGGCCATCATCGCGCAACAACACCTGCATCCCTTCCGACACGTTTACCGAGAAAGAAGTTACATTGAGCAAACGCGGCTCTTTTGGATTGAAAATGGCTTTAAACAAGAGGTTATTCCCGTTAAGGTCTGGCCGTTCGAGTTGTTGAATGATAAAATCTCGGGCAATCGGCGGAGAAGCCGCCATGCCAGGCTGTTCGACCACCAAGGCTTGCAGGGCAGAAATGGGTTCTTGTGTGGCATTTTCTTGCAAACTTGCGCCATCAAGCGGCTTACATGACCAAGCTGCGAGGCTACTGATAGCCATCAGTAAAACGAATTTTAATGTTCTCATACTGAAATAAATCGCCAAAAAAGCAGTCGTAATACAATTTTGACTATTTTTGATGTGTGAAATGTGCTAACTGCTTACGACGCAGTTAGTCTTTTCCCAAAGGTCGGAGTCCACTTGTTACTTTGGTAGGTGCGGGTGGGCTTCGCTGTTTTTAGAAAAAGATGTTTTATGACTAAATGAGGGGTTAAAAGCGGCTAAATACTGAGGGGTGTCAGATGTCGAAAATCTCAACGACTTTTCTATATGTGATGTCCTTCTCGCGTAATTTTATTCAATTGATAAGTCAGAAACTTACCGAAAATCAAGACAATTATCAAAACAACCACAATCGGATGTATCATGCGACATAAATTTTTACTGGTGAAATCAATACCATTCGACAACAAAGTGCGGCCTTGTGCCTTGCCTATAAATAAGGCCGTTGAAAAGAGTTTGTGAAAATTAGGAAAATTATTTTCAAAAATCAAAACGCTTGTCATTCAGAAGGAACAAAACTCAAAAATACTGAGTAGTGCGTTTTATATATTTTTAGAAAATCTGACGCGGGTTTCAAACTGGCTTGTTAAGTTAAAAAAAAATATTCCCCCTATTCTCTTTACTTTTATGGTTAACAAGACAATAAAATAAGAGAATAGAT
>JAYSRS010000686.1:0-7569 GCA_043720935.1 Saprospiraceae bacterium | reverse complement strand
GATTTAGGAAATTTGCAAAATTTCCTAAATCTTTTGCCGCAAAAACACCATTTTTTACTTAAAAATTGGTTTGCGACATAAAACCGATAATTCCGTTTTATTTTAATACAGAGGGGGCCTATTTATTATTCCCTTACATAAGCTCCCTCAATTTTTGTTCTATATCTTTAATAGAAGGTCAACTTGATTTTAACTCATCAGGCAAAATTTCAGTCAATTTGAATTCTGAAATGCCAATAGGTGTGTTAATGCCACGCAAGGCGTATTCAGCTTTTACAACATTTTTATCCTTGCATAAAATCAGTCCAATAGTTTGATTGTCTTGTTCTGTTTTCAAAATATCATCCCAAGCGTTCACATAAAAATTCATTTTTCCTGCATCTTCGGGTATAAATTGCCTTCATTCCCCGTCGATTTACCCGAAATATAGCCATTTTCCAAGGCATCGCGCATCTGCTGACGGCGTTCATCGTCGCGGTCGTAGGCGCGAATAATGTCTTTGACGAGACGGTGGCGAACGACATCATCGGCGGTCAGAAAAATCTGGGCAATGCCTTCGATGTCTTTCAAAATGCCCATAGATTGCCGCAAGCCCGAGGTAACTTTGTAGGGCAAATCGACTTGTGTCAAGTCACCTGTGATGACGCATTTCGAGCTAGGGCCAAGGCGCGTGAGGAACATTTTCATCTGCATCGTCGTCGAATTTTGCGCTTCGTCGAGGATGATAAAAGCGTCGCTCAACGTCCGTCCGCGCATAAATGCAAGCGGTGCGATTTCAATCACACGGTTCGTCATGAATTGCGCGAGCTTATCGGCAGGAAACATATCGTCGAGGGCATCATACAAAGGCCGCAAATACGGGTCAATTTTCTCTTTCAAATCGCCTGGCAAGAAGCCCAGATTTTCACCCGCTTCGACGGCAGGGCGCGTCAAAATGATGCGTTTGACCGTCCGATTTTTCAAAGCCCGCACCGCCATTGCGACCGCCGTGTAGGTCTTGCCCGTACCCGCAGGGCCGACGGCAAAAACAATATCACTGGCCTCAATCGCATCCACGAGTTTTTTCTGATTGCGCGTTTTGGCGCGAATCGGCGTCCCGTCTTTGCCATAAACGATGGTCGAATTGCCCACCCCGTTCGATGGCAAACGGACATCGTAGGGGTTTTCGCCGCGCACCATGTCCTCAACAACCTGCAACGAGAGTTCCTTATGCTCGCGCAACATCTTGACCATCATCTCGATTTTGTCTTTGACGGATTGCGTGTCGGTGGTTTTATCGCCTTTGATTTTCAAATTGGCCCCGCGTGAGGTAATCGTGACGTCGGGAAAAGCCTTGCGGACAAGGTTTAGTTTTGCGTTGTTTTCGCCAAAAAGAGTGACTAAATCAACGCCATCAATGGTTAAAATAATTTCGCTCAAGAAGTTACGGCTTTAAAATTTAATGAAATTTAAAAAATATTATGTATAAAATGTTGACAAATAAGGGGTTATTAAAAATGAAAAATTATTGTTATACTGAGGGGGTGATTGATTTTGTAAATTTAATTTCAAAAGTAGCCGTTTTAAGAGAACGACGCCTTAATTTCGCCTCATTATCTGAAAGAATCAGATAAATTTTAAAATAGCAAACAGCGAACATCTACATTGCCGATGCAAATCGTCACATTAACAACCGACTTTGGTCTCCAAGATTACTACGTTCCCGCCTTGAAAGGGGCGATGTTGACGCGGCATCGGTCGTTGAATTTGGTAGATGTGTCACATAACATTAAAAATCACGACATAGTTCAAGCGGCGTTTATTCTTAAAAATGCTTGGCATGCCTTTCCAGTCGGCTCAATTCACGTCGTCAGTGTCAGCAATTTTAGTGGCGAACAACATCGTTTCCTTGCATTTAAGCATGAAGACCACTATTTTATCGGGCCTGACAACGGCATTTTTACCTTGATTTTTCCGAATTGGGTACCCCCTCAGTATATTGCCGAAATTCCGTTCGGTGGCCTCAATTTCAAGCCTGTCAGCACGGTCATTGCCGAAGCAGTCGGCTTTTTGGCCAGTGGGCAACCCCTCGAAAGCCTTGGTTTAGAAGCCCTCGACACCGTGCAACGCATTATGCTACAACCCGTTATCAGTCAAAATCAGATTCGCGGCTCTGTTATTCATATTGATAACTATGATAATGTTATTCTTAACATCACCCGCGATTTGTTCCGAAAAATAAGCCAAAACCGTCCTTTTCAACTCTATTTCAAGCGTCACGACCCCATTACGCAACTCTCGAACTACTACAACGACGTGCCAATCGGCGAAACTTTGTGCCTTTTCAATTCTGATTATTTAGAAATTGCCATCAACATGGGCAAGGCGGCTGAATTGTTGGGACTGAAAATCGAAGACACCGTTCAGATTAATTTCCAATAAATTGGATGTTATTTTTTTTGTCATTCAGAAGGAATCTCTATTTTATGTGTCATTAATACACCACAAAATAGAGATTCCTTCTGAATGACAAAACCCCTTACAAGAACCTACTAGGCAATAAAGATTCCTTCTCAATGATAAAAATTTGAAATTTGAAATCTTCCCTATCTTTGGACGTCAAAAAAAACGAAAAAAATGGAAAATACGACAACAATTGCCGCCAAAGACGGCTTAGAATTATTCATCCGCTCATGGATACCCCCTCAGTATAAAGCCGTCATTGCCCTCGTTCACGGCTTCGGCGAACACTCTGGTCGCTACCAACACGTAACAGATTTTTTGAATGCCAATGGCTATGCTGTTGTCGGTATTGACCACCGTGGGCATGGCAAATCGGCTGGAAAACGGGGGCACTCACCAAGTTTTGAGATAACTTTGGACGACACGGAATTGTTCATTGCTCACGCTAAAAAAGTGACGAACGACAAGCTGCCCTTTTTCCTTTACGGCCACTCAATGGGCGGAAATTTTGTGTTAAACACGCTTATACGCCGCAATTCCAAGGGAATTACGGGTGCAGTCGTTACGGGGCCACTCATCAGTTTGAGTTTCAAACCGAATGCACTGTTGGTATTTTTAGGTCGGTTTTTACGCACTATTGCGCCTACTTTTTCTCAACCTGGCGGCGTTAAAACCGAGCATTTGTCCCGCGATAAATCGGTCGTCACGGCGTACATCAACGATCCGCTTGTACATGGCACGATTACGTCGGCGGCAGGTATGGATTTGTTGGAAGCAAGCGAATTTTTGGACAAATACGCAGGTACATTGCCCGTTCCAACGCTCATGATGCACGGTGGCGACGATTTTGTAACATCACAACCGCGCAGCGAAGCCTTTGCAAAACGCATCACGAGCGAAGACTTGACTTATCGAAAATGGGCAGGTCAGTACCACGAAATTCACAACGAACCTGAAAAAGAACAGGTTTTAGGTGAGTTGGTAGCGTGGCTTGATGCCCACAGTTAGGTTTTAGGTTTTGAGTTTTGAGTTTTGGGTTTTGGGTTGCGCGCAACTCAAAACTCAAAACTCAAAACTTCCTTCTATAAATAATTGATTTTTAATTACTTACAATTCTCCAAGGGTTACAAACCCTTGGAGAATTTATCACTAAAGCATGAAAAAGACTAACCTAATTCTAGTGGCCATTTTAGCCATTTTAGGCAGCGTGGCGGCTTGGTATTATGCCACTAAAAACGATGACAACGATACGAGCCTTGAAGGCTACGATTTTAATTTCGCGGTTAAAGATACGGCCAGTATTGGCAAAATTTTGATTGCTGACCGACAAGGGAAAACGGCGATTTTGACCCGTGTTTCAAAAAACGAATGGCAAATAAATGGCAAGTTTAAGGCGCAATACAGTGTTGTGAACAACTTGTTGGATGTTGTCGGGCGCATCGAATTAATGTACCGCTTACCTAGAAATGCTGTCAAAAATGTTGTTGAGGAAATAGCATCAAGTAGTAAATTGGTCAAAATTTTTGACCAAAACGACAAACTTATCCGTAGTTACTATGTTGGCGGCGTTGATATGGATGGTTCAGGCACTTTTTTGATGATGGAAGGCGCAAATGAGCCTTATGCAACGCATATTCCAAATTTTCATGGGTCACCCGCCGTGCGTTATTTGACGGAAGAAATGGATTGGCGCGACCGTTGGGTTTTTTCTAACACCGTTGAGGACATTCAAGAGGTGACGGTTGATTATCCGTTACAAAAAAGTCAAGCCTTCAAGGTCAAACGAGAGAATGGGAAATTTAATGTTGAGCCATTTTATGCCATCACGCCTCGTGCGCCAATGCCCTTAAATGCGGGTTTAGTCGAGTCCTTTTTGATTAATTTCAAGGGATTAGGCGCCGAAGGCTTTGAAAACAACTATCTAAAAAGGGATTCTGTTCAAGCAGTAACGCCGTTTGCAGTGGTGAGTTTGACTGATAAAAAAGGCAAAACCAAAACTGTTTCCTTTCATCCTTTCGTTAAAAAAACATCGGATGGGCAGCCGCTTATAGACCCCCAAACGGGCGAAGTCGTTATCGAAAGGTATTTTGCTGAAACCAGCGAAGGCGATTTTTTAATCGTTCAACATGGCATTTTTTCAAAGATTTTTTGGGCTTACATAGGCTTTTTTGGTGGTAAGGGCTAAGCATTCAGACTAACACCTTCTCTCGTATTTTTTTTTAACACATAACATATAAGCCCTGTTTTCCTGCGGTGTAACCGCAAAACCGCTTGTTTCGCGGTTACACCGCAGGGGAAATTGGTGAAGCGTTCACGTATTACCAAGATTTGGCAGCTACGCCGCCGTGAAAATCCAAAAGCGGAAATTGCTGCAATTTTTTTACGGAATCATCGATTATTTATCGCAACGCAAACTTGACGCGGGTTTCAAACCCGCGTCAAGTTGTAACTAATTGTAACTAATTGATTATCAATAGATTTGAAACGATTTTTCATTTTGCGATAAATAACCGATGATTCCGTTTTTTTTTATTGTTTGACAAATTTTTCCCTAAAAATATGCTCTCCTTGCCGTACCATCAGCAAATACAAACCATTGGGCAAGTCTTGAATTGGCACTTGAAAAGTCGGATAATTCACATCTTTTTGATAAACTAATTTACCAGAAACATCAAAAACCGTTGCGCGTAACGGGGCATTTACGCCCGTCGTGCATTCCACAGATAAAATATTTTTCGCAGGGTTCGGAAAGAGCCGCAATACTGAGGGGCCTGTTTTTACGTCGTTCGTATTGACTTTAAAATTTGTAAAATCCAGATTGATAATCTTCTGATTGCCCGTCCCTTTAAACGTCATTTTAATGCCCGAAGGCACATCTACGCGGCTAAAATCAGCTGTCGAATTGACGACCAAAGTCAACGTTTTGCGGCGCAACCAAGACGGAATTTGACGCAAGTCAAAATTTATATTTAATTGATTACCAATTGTTTGTGTTGTAAAATTCGCTGTTTGACGCATCACCAAATATTCATACACTTCTTGCGGCGGAGCCATCCACATTCTGTCTTGACCACCTCGTCCGTACTGATTCGCCATGCTTTCAAGACGCGATTTGAAATAATAAAAATTATAATCTGGCGAAGACAAACTGAAATCATCAACGCGGTGGGCAAACTCATTAAACCACGTTTTGACCCCATTTCGACTCTTTAACGCCACGCTGTCCAAAAACTGCGGGATGATGCGCTTGTACGTATCGTGCAATGACGTTCGATGCACCTTCAAGCCGTAAAGATTTTGGAGCGTATCGACCCGCAACCCGCCGTAACCGATAGTGGACGCGCTTTGGTCAAGAATCAATTTATGCCCCAAATTAAAAGCATAGCTGTGATAATAATCGTCGTTGGCAGGAACGGCAAAAACGGGCATTTCAAGGCGTCGGCGCGTTTTATTGCGAACGGCGATGTTGTTTTGCTCAATTTCGTTGATATAATCGTTGTTCGACATCGGGTAAAGCCACCGCGATTTGTGGGAATAACTGTGGTTGATAACGTCCCAACCCGCGTCGTAAAGCGTATCGAGTTGGCCCCATCGGAGCTGATTGACAACGTTGCCCGTGTGGACATCAATGCCGAATTGATTGCCTGTATTCCATGCAATAGCCGCCGTAAAAGGCAGACTGTTGCCGCAACCGTCGGTGTAAAAAAGGCCTGTGTAGGTAACGTCGTTGCCGCGCACCAAGCCGCCGTTCAAAACGGGCAAACCCGTCGTAAAAGCGTCAATTGTGGCATCATCGAAGGTAAAACTGTACGCAAAATCTTTGTTATACTTCAAAGCAGCCTTCAATACTGAGGGGGTCGAAGCGGGCGTTGTGGTAAAGAAAACAGAGATTTTTTGAGCGAATATTGGGTGTGTTAGAACAATGTTGAGTACTATTAGTAGTAAAAAATTAGCAGTTTTTATCATCGCTTATGTTTGTTATGAAAAAGGCAAAGGTAGGGGGAAATAGACTTTGATGCTTGATAGAGCCGTGTTAGGAGTGTATAAACAGGATATTTAGCTGGATAAAGGTAGCTTTAAGATAGGAAATTTTGGCTATTTATTGAGATGTACAGTTATAAGATTTGATGATTTTAGGCTATTTTTAGGCAAAAAGAAAGCCGTTCCAAGTGATTGGAACGGCTTTTCTGATTTGTAAAATGTTGGTTATCAACGATTTGCCCACCAGTCTATTCTCGGAATTTGCACACTAGTGCCTATTTTGTTGTTCACACCACGTGCAAGGAAAGTAAGCGTTCTCCCGTTGTTTCGTGATGTCAAAATAGAATTAGCCGTGAGCGGATAGATAACCGTTGTGCCGACTTTACGGTAGAAAAACGTGTCCGCCGTTGACGCTGGAATAAATTTAAAATCGCTGGCTTTGCCATACGTTACGCCCGTTGCGACCACAGTATTGTCGTTTTTACGCACCAATTCAAGCGTATCCTTTGTTCTGCCCGTCAAAACATTGACAAAGCGAGCGCGGAGAAACGTATCTTGAAACGACTTAATGTCGTCTTCAACAAGTGAAATCGTCGGCGTTGGAATGGTATCACCTACATAAATAGAGTAATATTTACCTTCGGCAAGCGTCACTTTTGTTGAAAAAAGTGCCTTCGCGTCCGTGAGTGTAAAGTCTAACGAGACTTCGCCCGTTGGAAGGATAGCGTAACTGTTTACGGGATAAGGCGCACCGTAGGCCATACCTGTTGGATTAACAGTCTGCCCATTTGCCGTTATTAATACGTTGATAGCAGGAACTGTAGTGACCCCGTTGACAACAACAGCGGGTGTTGAACAATTAGAACAGGCTTGGATGAACTTTACCCTTGCACCTGTCGGTGTACCGCCTGGCAGTGCAATAATATTTTTTTCGCAAGCCGCGAAGACCACTGCGATAGTCAAAATGAACGCGGCTAATGCATTGTATTTTCCTTTCATTTTATTATATTTTTTAAAAAATTAGCGAAATGAATTAATCTTAATTTATTGCTAAGGAATGCGAAATAAATAAAAGCGTATTTTCATACACACTGTTTTTCGCTGCGCGAAAAAGGCGTGCGTGGAGAAAATCTATCGGAGGCAGCT
>JAYSRS010000685.1:0-2689 GCA_043720935.1 Saprospiraceae bacterium | reverse complement strand
GGAATTATCGGTTTTATGTCGCAAACCAATTTTTAAGTAAAAAATGGTGTTTTTGCGGCAAAAGATTTAGGAAATTTTGCAAATTTCCTAAATCTGACATCCCCTCAGTATTTTGCGACATAAAGCCGATAATTCCGTAAAAAATTGAGCCATTGGGTAGTGTTACCGAGATTTTGCAGATACGCCGCATTTAGAATATAACTTATCAACGCTTGACTCTATCAACCTCGACGACGTTAACCCCAAAACACCCCCTCAGTATTTTTACTAATTTTAATCAATTATAACCAATTTATAGCCAATTTATAGCCAATTTATAACCAATTTATAACCAATTTATAGCCAATTTATAGCCAATTTATAGCCAATGTCCACTATCAAAATCCGTCAAATTGACTTTTTACCAAGCCGAACCGCCACTTTTGACGGCGACAATTACCTATTTTTTAGCGGTACATCTTACCTCGGCGTGGGGCATCAAGCCGATTTTAGGGCGGCCTTATCCGAAGGCATCGGTCGTTACGGCACGGTGTTTTCCGCTTCGCGCAACAACAATTTACAACTAAAAATTTACGAAGAAGCCGAAGACTTTTTGGCTAAGTGGACGGGTGCAGAGGCCGCTTTAACCGTCACGTCAGGACTTTTGGCAGGTCAATTGGCCATAAATTTATTGAAAAATAAAATTGGAACAAATAACGAAAAAACGGTCTTCATATACGCCCCCTCGGCGCATCCTGCCGTCTGGGAAGCACCCCCTCCCTATATTTTCAAAAATCAAGGAGATTTTGAACGCAACGTTGTAGCAACCGTTGAAAAAGAGCAAAATGCGCCAATTGTCATTGTCTCAAACGCCGTTGATATGCTGATGTGCCAAACGTTTGATTTTTCTTGGATTACACAACTAAATGACAATCAAGACATTACGCTATTGATTGATGACTCTCACGGCATTGGCGTAACGAGCGAAAATGGTTCGGGCATTTTTCAAAAAATAAGACATTTGGCGAAAGGGTCTGTAAAAATTATCGTTATTGCTTCACTTGCGAAGGCGTTAGGCATTCCAGGCGGCGTCATTTTATCCGATGAAACGGCCATAAACAGTATTCGTCAAAACCCACTTTTTGTTGGTGCCTCGCCGATTGTTCCCGCTTATCTGTTCGCTTTTTTGGCCGCGCAACCGATGTACACGGCGGCACGTGAAACACTGAAAAATAACATTGGCACGTTTAATAATGCACTCGAAAAAAATAGACCTAACTCGCCTAATCTTAGTGTTGAATCACCCATTTTCAGTCAAAATACTGAGGGGTCTATTTTCACGCCTTCAAACATCGCAAGTCATTGCGAGGCACGAAGCAATCAGACTTCAAACTTATTTAAAACGCCTTTCGCTGGCTATCCCGTTTTTTTTACGCCCGAAAATGCTTTGTTTGATGCACTTTACAAGGAGAAAATCTTTATTTCTCATTTTGCTTACCCCAAACCAAACGACCCGCCAATTACGCGGGTCGTTTTGAGTGCCTTACATACGCAGGCGGATATTGAGTATTTGGGGGTAAAAATCAATGACTTTTTGACAGCATGCACATAACGCGTTAAGGTCGCGTCACATTAATATTGTGCTTTTGGGCAATTCTCTCAACATACTCAACCGTCACTTTGAATATTTGAGCAACCTTTTCTTTATCCAAAAAACCCGACTCTAAAGCATTGAGAATACCTGCGTCTTGCGCTTTTTTTTCGCCTTCAGCTCTGCCTTTGGCCTCACCTTTTTTTTCACCTTCAGCCCTGCCCTTTGCTTCCCCTTCAGCAATCCCTTCGGTTCTTGCCGTGTCTTCGACAAAGGCAACGGTCTCTTTACGCATTTCTTGAATTTTAGCATCCGCTAATTCTTCGGGCGAGACATTGTCTATTTCTGCCAATTTTGCCGCTTTGACAATGGCAGGTTTACTTTTGTTAATCTGTGGGTCATAAGGGTGCTTCATAGATTCAGTAATTAAATCTAACCAATCCCTAATAGCAGACGGTGTGTTAGGCGTGACGTAAGTGGTGTTCAAAATCACCATTTTATGATTGTACATATCACGAACTTCCCCACTCAAAGTACGGGCATTGATGTCTGTCACCAAAACATCGTCTTTGATGGGTTGACCCGTTTTGTCGCTAATACGATACGCAGATGTCACAACGACAATGATATACACATCTTTGGCAAACTTATACGTCTTGCTATCTCGTTGCATATCAATCAGATTGCCCAAGAAATAATGCGTAAAACGGTCGTAAGTATAATCATAATCTATTTTTTGAATTTCAACGACCGCCCGTTGTTCAGGGTCCTCGGCGAATAAATCCATACGGAATTTAATCGCGCTGACTTTGTTGAGCAACACTTTTTCGGTTTCCACCTTTGATATGTTCATATCAATGCCCAAAACGTCTTTAACAAAAGCGCAAAAGACTTCAACATCCGTGAAAACACGTTTGAAATGGACTTCGTTATCAAGATTGACTAGCATGACCTAACTAGATTTAATGTAAAAAAACTAATATTCGTTCATTAAATGACGCTTTATTCGGGATGTTTCAGTTATCATTTTACAGTTTGCACACATTTAAGAAATTTAAAAAATTTCTCAAATGTTATCAATCCATTGACTATCAATGCTTTAAATTACGCACAGATTTA
>JAYSRS010000684.1:0-7590 GCA_043720935.1 Saprospiraceae bacterium | reverse complement strand
AAAAAATCCTTCAGATGGCGATTTTCGAGCGCAGCGAGAAAGAGCCAGTAAAATACGCTTTTATTTACTTAACGTTCCTAAAAATGTTACGGAATTATCGGTTTTATGTCGCAAATCAATTTTTGAGTAAAAAAAGGCATTTTTGTGGCAAAAGATTGGCAAAAGATTGGCAAAAAATTTAGGAAATTTTGCAAATTTCCTAAATCTGATACCCCTTCAGTATTTTGCGACATAAAGCCGATAATTCCGAAATGTTAATTAGTGATAAGAATAAAATTTTGAATAAGCGTATTTAGACACCTCTCAACATTAATCATTAATCATTAATCATTAATCATTAATCATTAATCATTAATCATTAATTAACGCTGTCAAATTTAAGTCACAATGGTTTTACATATTTTTTTTATGGTCATTAGGAATCTACCTTTGCCACGTCAAATAAGGCATGAAAAAACAGTAACAAGCTGGCCACTTGTTACTGCTCGTTAATAATAAATTACATTTTAAATAAAAGTACAAAAATAAAGTAATAATGAAAAAAATAATAATATTAGGGATTTTAATTGCATTGAGTGCGTCAAAAATGTCGGCACAAACGCTTGATACCTTGACGATGGGAGCGGGTTATACCACACAATCGTGGTACAAATTTGAGACAGATAAGGAAAATAAAGCACCTTTAAACAATTGGGACTTAGCGTTTACTGCCCGTAAATTGGATGCAGCTATTTGGTCGAATCCTAACGCGAGAGTGTTCAAAGCGGTTGCGCCTGCGGCGGCTTGGACAACAATGACGGTTGACACATTGGCACTCACCGAAGCGCAAACGAATACGGACACTTCTTGGTTTGTTGGTGCATTAAATCGGACGGGAAACAATGTTTTTGATTACGGTTGGGGCAATTATAGCGTCGTAACGCACAACGTAACGGGCGATTCGGTGTATGTTATAAAGAGTATTACCAACGGAAAATGGTATAAAGTGCTTGTCGAACGCCTTGCGCTTGACACCTCATTTTTCGTTCGGATTGCCGAGCTAAACGGCGCGAATCAATCCAATTTTGAAGTAAAAAAAGGCAATTATCAAGGAAAAAATTTCGGTTATTATTCGTTTGCAACAAATGCACAACTCGACCGAGAGCCGCTTGCGAAAGATTGGGACGTAACAGTTTGGCGGCATTGGGGCTTGACGCCTGATGCAAATGGCGTGTTTCAATCCTATCTTTTGACGGGTTTTTTGCAAAACAATGGCGTGTCAGTTGCTAAAGTAACAAAGCGCGATACGGCGAGTGACGTTCATGCAGGTCAGGTGTTCAAACCGCAAATCAATATTATTGGTGCAGATTGGAAGTCATTTACGGGAACAGCTTGGAAATTGGCCGATTCGACGGCTTATTTTGTCAAAACATCGAATGGCAAAATCTACAAAACAGTTTTCACAGGCTTCGGCGGTACAGGAACGGGTAATTGCATTTTTACGCGTGAATTTGTAGGCACAACAAGCGTAAAAGTGGCGGATAATAAAATCGCTGCCCTTGCCGTTTCGCCAAATCCCGCAACGGATGGTCAATTCAACATCGTTTATGATTTTGGAAAAACGCCACAATCGGCTGATTTTCAATTAGTTAATCTTGCTGGTCAAGCCATTTATCGCCAAAAACTTCAAAATACTGAGGGGGTACAAGTTCTGCAAATGCCAACTTTAAATTTAGCTAATGGTATTTATTTGGCACGTTTGACGTTTGATGGACAGACTTTGGTGAGGAAAATTGTGATACAATAATAACCTAGTCGAAAAGTTTATGTACCACTATATAATGTAGGAAATAAATTTCCAGTAGTCATTAAAAAACCTTTCAAGTTATAACTTGAAAGGTTTTTTAAGTTTATGACAAACCAAATACTAAGAGGGATGTCATTCAGATTTAATTATGAAAAAGGAAATTAAAAGCTATTTTTGCATATCAAAAAATAATAAAATTATGGCAAAAGATAACGAAATTATCGGCTTTATGGTACAAAACTCTTTTTGACTAACTAATAATTTGTAACGCATTGATTATCGTCGCGTTTCAACGTTCGGGGAACTTTTAAAGTTCCCCGAACGTGCGCTGTACCATAAAGCCGATAATTCCGAAAATAAAAATAAAAAAACTTAAAATACTGAGGGGTCTCAACTTTATAAATTTTGAGACGTTTATAAATTGTTGGCAATCAATACATTGAAGTACAAAACAACAATTACAGAGTGAATTAGGACGTTTATCATTCATAGTTCATAAATCATCATTCATTAGTTCAATTTCTAAACTGATAGTCGAATGTTTCAATCAATCTGGGATGACGTAAAACGCGAATTTCAACACGGCAATATGGTGACGCGGCTCATTATTGCCAATTGCATGGTATTTATAGTCATCATTTTTTGCAAATTATTTCTGAACATCCCTGGGCAAAATACCGCACACTATTTTGACGATTTGCTGCGCTTTATTTCGATGTCGAGCAAAGGCGATTTTTTGATTCGGCATCCGTGGGGCATTCTAACCTCGGCCTTTGTACATGAAGGTTTAGGCCATATTTTTTGGAATATGATGAGTTTCTATTGGTTTGGCCGCATTGTAGGCGACCTTTTGGGCAATCATCGGATTTTGCCGATTTACATCATGGGCGCACTTGCTGGCAATATTGTTTATTTTTTAGTGGCTAATTTCACGGCCTATGGTGTGGTTATCGGCTCGACAGCCTACGGAGCGTCGGCGGCGGTTATGGCGATGGTGGCCGTAGCGGCTTATACAGCACCCAATTATACATTCAATGTTTTACTCATTGGCCCCGTTTCATTGAAGTATGTTGCCTTATTTGTGGTTTTGGTGGACATCATTGCCATAGCGGATAATAGTAATACGGGTGGCTCGTTTGCCCATTTAGGCGGCTTGTCCTTCGGCCTTTTATTTGCTTCGCAACTCCAAAAAGGCAACGATTTAGGCAAACCCGTCGCGTCGTGTATCGCCTTTTTTCAAAATTTATTTAAGCCAAAACCTAAGCCGCGTAGGGCATTTGAACGTGGTGAACGTGCTTATGCGGATGGACAACGGCAACAAAAACAAGGTAAAAACACCCAAAAAAACGCAAATACTGAGGGGGTCAATGGGCTAACACATCAAGACAAAATTGACCAAATTTTGGATAAAATTAAGCAAAAAGGCTACGATAGCTTGACAAAAGAGGAGCAAGAGTTTTTATTCAATGCAAGTAAAAAATAATGATGAGCGATAAATGATAAATACATCATTCATCATTCCAATAAAAGTGTTACCAAACCATTAAAGGATTGTCCCAAAGGCAATCCTTTTGTGTTAGAAAACGTCTATACGATTGATGGAAATTATATTGAAAATCTTACCATTTGACTTGCTCGACAACGCCGCACAATGGCTGGCTTTCGGACTCAATCTTGCGTATGTCATACTGGCAGGACGCGGGAATGCTTGGTGTTGGGTTTTCGGTTTTTGCGGCACTATTTTTCAGTGCATCGTCTGCATGGATGCCAATTTAAAATCCGATGCGGCCCTCCAAATTTACTACGCTTTTTCGGCTATTTACGGTTGGTATAGCTGGCAACGCCAAAATGCCGATGGTTCAGCCGCCATTCAGGTTCAATCATACCCCCTCAGTATGCACGTCAAAATTGGGCTTTTAGGCACAGCGATTGCCCTGCCGCTTGCCCTTCATTGGCAGTCGGCGGCGTTTCGCTACGAAGATGCTTTCTTAGCCGTTTTTAGCGTTGCCACCACGTTGCTTACCGCCCGAAAAGTCCTTGAAAGTTGGCTTTATTGGCTCGTTATTGATGGTTTTTACGCCTTTATCTACTTTGAACGCGACAAATACATACTTGCCGTTTTGTCCATTATTTACTTCTTGTTCTCCCTTCGCGGCTATTTTATGTGGAAAAAACAACGGGTTCAAACGGTTTTGAGCGCGTAATTTGAAATTTTAAATCCCTTCTTTATGAAAAAATTAATAGAGTGCGTCCCCAATTTTAGTGAGGGCCGCGACATGGCCGTGATTCGCCAAATCACGAACGAAATTGAAGCCGTTGAAGGCGTCAAACTGCTCAATGTTGACCCTGGTAAGGCGACAAATCGGACTGTCGTGACCTTTGTAGGCGAACCTGCGGCGGTCGTTGAAGCCGCATTTCGGGCGATTCGGAAGGCTGCCGAAGTGATTGACATGAGCCGTCACACGGGCGAACATCCGCGTATGGGCGCGACGGACGTTTGTCCGCTTGTGCCAATTGCCAATATTTCGATGGCCGAAACGGCAGATTGGGCGCGACAATTGGCTGAACGCGTAGGCACCCCCCTCAGTATTCCCGTGTTTTTGTACGAAGCGGCGGCTACGCGACCCGAGCGGCGCAATTTGGCGAACATTCGGGCGGGTGAGTACGAAGGTTTGGCTGCAAAACTGCAAAAAACGGATTGGCAACCCGATTTTGGCCCCGCCGTTTTTAATCCGAAAGCGGGTGGAACGGTCATTGGGGCGCGTGATTTTTTGGTAGCATATAACATTAATTTGAATACAACGAGCGTTCGACGGGCTAATTCCGTGGCTTTCGATGTTCGTGAACAAGGCCGCGTTTTGACGGATAACAAAGGAAAAATGCGCCTCGATGAACGCGGTGAGCCGATGAGGCAAGCGGGAACGTGCAAGGCCGTGAAGGGTATTGGCTGGTTTATCGAAGAATATGGCGTGGCGCAAGTCTCGATGAATTTGACCGATTTGAGTGCGACGCCCTTGCATATTGCCTTTGACGAATGCTGCAAATCTGCCGAAAAACACGGCTTGCGGGTGACGGGTTCGGAGCTGATTGGCCTTGTCCCAAAAGCTGTTTTGGTGGCCGCTGGGAAATATTTTTTGACCAAACAACGCCGTTCTGTCGGTGTTTCTGAAGGCGAAATTATCAAAATTGCGGTAAAAACGCTTGGTTTGGATGAGTTAACGCCGTTCAATCCGCAAGCGCGCATCATCGAATATTTGCTCGACGACGCGTCGAAGTACCCCCTCCGTAATTTGACCCTAAAAGCCTTTGCCGAAGAAACGGCGGCTGAAAGTCCCGCTCCTGGCGGTGGCTCGATTGCTGCTTATGTCGGTGCATTAGGTGCGGCTTTGGCAACAATGGTGGCCAATTTGTCGAGCCATAAACGCGGTTGGGACGACCGTTGGGCCACTTTTTCAGCAGTTGCCGAACGGGGTCAGTTTTTAACAAACGTATTGCTAAAAAAAGTGGATGAAGACACGGCGGCTTTCAATGCGATTATGGCCGCGCTACAGTTGCCAAAAGGCTCGGAAGCCCGTAAATTGGCTTTGAATGCCGCCACTCGGCAAGCGATTGAGACGCCTTTGGCCACGATGCGTTTGGCCGTCGAGAGTTTTGATATTATTGAAAATATGGCAACGGACGGTAATCCCAATTCCGTTTCCGACGCAGGTGTAGGGGCTTTGTGTGCGCGGGCGGCGGTTCGTGGGGCGTTTTTGAATGTCAAAATCAATACTGTTGGTTTTTCAGATACTGATTTTGTTGCAACTGTTTTGGCGGAAGCCAATGACTTAATGGCAAAAGCCGAGGCAGCAGAAAAGAGAATTTTGGAGATTGTGGATAAGAAAATTGGATAAAATACTGAGGGGGCTTTTTACCTTCAATGAAAAACATTATCGCGTTGATTTGGTATTTTACAACCGATTACTCAAATGCTTTGTCATTATTGATTTGAAAATCGGGTCACTTACGCATGAGGATTTAGGGCAAATGCAGATGTACGTAAATTACTACGACAGATACATTAAAGACGATACCGAAAATCCAACTGTCGGCATTGTTATATGTAAAGATAAAGATGATGCAATTGTGGAGATTACGTTACCGAAAGACAATAAGGAACGTTGAAAAAATAAAAGCGCATTTTATGGGCTGTTTCTCGCTTCGCTCGAAAGACGCCCTTTAAAGGTTTTTTCTAGGAGGCAGCTTGTTTTTTGAAAGAAAATCTACGATTTTCTTTCAAAAAACAAGCTGCCTCCGATAGATTTTTTCCCGCACGCCTTTTTCGCGCAGCGAAAAACAGTGCGTATCAAATCGCGCTTTTATTTATTTCGCATTCCTAAAACGGAAACTGCTGAAAATCTTGAAATTTGAAATCTGAAAGTTCGTCATGAAAAAAATTATTACAATCCTTGCTATTTTAGCACCCCTCAGTATTTGGGGGCAAAAAAATGCCGCTTTCACCGTTAGCCTCAGCAGCGATACAGTCGGCCTAAACGGTGCGCTTGAAGTGACTTATACGCTTGAAAATGTGCCAAACAAACAATTTACACCTCCAAAATTCGACGGTTTCGACGTTCAAGGGCCGTCAACTTCGATGATGACGCACATGGTCAACGGCACGGTCACGCAATCGGCCTCCTACACCTATTACCTCTCGCCGCGCTCAATCGGCAGCTTCGTCGTGCCTTCGGTGGGCCTCGATACTGAGGGGGGCGTTTTGAAAACTGAGGAAAAAAAGATTGTCGTTGTGGCGCATTACGACGCTGAAATTCCGACTCAACAGAATCGTCGCGGCCTGTTTGATTCAAACGATGACTTTTTTTTCCGTCGCACACCGACACCGCCGCCGACACCTGAAAAGCCGAAGAAAAAATATTCTACGGAAAAAATTTGAGAGGATCTCAAAAATTCAAAAACGCATCAATCTGTTGCTCAATTGCCTTCAAAGTACCTTCGTCAGTGATTTTCTTATCCGCATTTAGCAATTTATTGAAGGCTGAAATGGGCAATAAATTCGGCAAAACGGTTGTACCCATAAACATCATCACGCTTGTGAAATGCTCTAAACCACGAATATTTCCCGCTCTTCCAGTCGCAATACCGACCATTCCCGCTTTTTTCCCTTTGAAAATCGCCATTTTTGAGCGAATCGAACAAGCGTCGATAAACAGTTTTAGAATTCCGGGAAACGAGCCGTTGTATTCAGGAATGACGAAAAACAGTTTATCCGCAGGAATCATATATACTTCTTCGATGGCGATAAAATCGGTCGTCAAAGTATCCTTTTTATACATTTCTGCACCGTATAGGTTGCTCGGGAGGTCTTGAAGCGAATATAATTTGACCGTTTCGTCCGTTTTCGATTGCATCACGTCGGCGTAATGTTGCGCCAAAACATGAGTCAATCCGTCTTTTCTGTCTGTTCCAGAAATTATTGTTATCATAAATATAAAAAATGATGAGAGATGAGAGATAAATGATGAATCCGTAGGCATTTGGCTGCTTTTTTTGATTGCCTACATTTATGAAATCTTTAAGTTTTCGTAAATCTGTGTTGTACCACGAAGCCGATAATTCCGTAAATTAATGCCCAAAAGTAAACGCTTAGTCTGTTAAACAAGCACTTACGGCGATTTTTCCCTTTGCTAAACCTATTTAAAAACTACTTTGCAACTTAAAAAAACCGACTATTAGGAATGTGAAATAAATAAAAGCGTATTTTACGGGCTGTTTTTCGCTGCGCGAAAAAGACGCCCTTTAAAAGA
>JAYSRS010000683.1:0-2694 GCA_043720935.1 Saprospiraceae bacterium | reverse complement strand
GTAGCTGCAAAATCTAGGTAATGCTCAATGCAACAACGACTTTTACCGTGCGGTGTAACCGCCAAACAGCACGTTTGCGGTTACACCACATAAAAAATTAAGCTTCGGGCAATAATATTACCTAGATTTTGCAGCTACGCCGCATTTAGAATATAACTAATCACGCTCGACTCTTTTGCATAACTCTTGGAGGGTTAGAAACCCTCCAAGAGTTTGACCGACAGAATTAAATTGACTGACTACTGAGGGGCTTCTTTGGAACAATTGAATGACAAAGTAACAAATTTAAGTTTGCAAATAACTGATAATCACCTATTTATAAATTCATCCCCGAAGTAATCGGAACAAGCTATCCATACTTTATCATTCATAATTTCCTTTGCCCTTATTTTTGAATAATTATCTTCTCTGTAAACACCCGTCCGTCGCGTCGTATCTCTAAAAAATACAAACCATTGGTCAATTCTGACACGTTAATGTCCTTCGTTGACACGCCTTTGAGCATCAATTTCCCATCAATCGCATTGATTTTATAATTAAAAATCACCGCCTCATTGAAGCCCACTGAAAGGCTGTTTTTCGCAGGATTTGGCGCAATTATCGGCTTTTCAAACGCTTGAATATCCTTTGTATCCACGCTTGGATTGCAGACTGTTTTACTTAATAAAAGCCCCATTTCTGTGCATAAATAGTTGTAATTGGTGCGTTCGGTGGTGTTTAAAGGTCTTAACAATAGATTTGTGGCTTCATTGCGGTCATTTGTTAGGTTGTAAAATTCTTGTGTGCCGTTATCAAAATTCATCAATTTATAGTCGGTGTTTCGCATCGCTTTTCCTTCTTTGGAATTGGCGGCAGGCGTGACTGAAAAAACCTCGCTAAACGTCCACGGTCGGGCAGTTGTAGCGGTATTTTTAAGAATTGGCACCAAACTTTTACTATCAACGGGCTTATTTGCAGGTATTTGCGCCCGCCAATCTGTGAAACCCGCTAATTCAACAATCGTTGCAAATAAATCTTGTGTATTCACCAAAGCCGTACTTACCCGCCCTTGATTTTTGACCGATGGCCCCGAAATAATGAACGGAACGCTAATACCTGGCTGATAAATACTGCCTTTTGCCCTTGGAATTTGAGCCGTTTGAGGTGCGTCGCCGTTGTCGCCAATGAAAATAATGTCGGTGCTGTCGAGTTTGTTATTGACTTGTAACCAATTGTATAATTTTCCGATTTGATTGTCCATTGCTTCCGTCATCGCCTTGAAATACGCCTTTGGATTTGCCGCAATATCGGCGGGTGTGCCACTCAAATTGCGGTAAGAATGCAACGAATCGGGCGGCAAATGAAACGGGTCATGCGGGGCGTTGTAGGCCATCCAAAGGAAAAAAGGCTTGGTATTGTTTTGTTGGCCAAGCCAATTAATCGCCTCATTTGTCAAGTCTGTTGTGGTATAATTCGTTGAATTTGCGTTTACGCCGTTGGTGGTTTTTGTCCAATTAGAATAATTTTGAACCGTTCCACCAAAAATACCTACATAATGGTCATATCCCATTCGATTCGGATAGCCCAAAGTTTGCGCGTTTTGTACTTGTAAATGCCATTTGCCGATGTTCGCCGCATTGTATTTGGTGGGTGCGTTGTTGTTTTTCAGTAATCGAGGAATTGTTATTTCAGATGTATCTAAAACTGCCGAACCCGCCCCGCCGATAACCGTTCCGACGCCATGCCGAAAGCTGTAACGCCCTGTCAACAAACCCGCCCGTGTCGGTGAACAAAACGGATTGGCCCAAGCATTAGAGAACCGAACGCCGCGACCTAACAGTTTGCGGACATTCGGCATATTCACCGTGTCCACGCGGTTTTCTTGAAAACCACACCAATCCGAGCCTAAATCATCGGCAATGATGAGAATGATGTTGCGTTGTGCCGTCGCGGTAAAAAAGGAGGCAATACATAAAACGAGGGTGAAAAAAAGCTTCATTTTATAGAATTTTAACTTGAATTTTAGAATTTTAGCTTGAAAATAGGTGAAATACTGAGGGGGTGCTTTTTGTCATTTAGCAGCAACAAGAACAGCAAAAGCCTACTAACCGAGATTAGTAGGCTTTTGTAAATCTGCATGGACGAAGGCGATTTATTGCTTTTTAGGTACTTTTCCTTCTAGTTTTGCCTTGTCTTTTTCCTCTTTGCGTTGCTTTTGGATTTCCGTGTATTTCGTAAATTGGTCGGCACTCAAAACGGCTTTCAAATCCGCTTCGTTTGCTTGTTTCAATTCAGCCGACTTTGCTTTTTTATCGGCTTTGTCCATAGTCGCATCGTTTTTGAGTGCTTCCGTTTTTTCTTTGTTGGCTTTGCCAATTTCCTTCATTTTGACATCTTGTTCCGGGGTCAAACCCAACAGATTTTTCCAACTTTCACGTTTTTGACCTCCCAACGCTTCTTTTTTATCGGTGGGAATGGCTTCCGCTACTTGTGCAAATGCATGGACGGCAAACGCCAACGCAAGAGCGCACATCGTGACTACTTTTTTCATAGTAGAAAACTTGTTTTAATGAATGAATAATTTTTAATTTTAAGGTTCTCTGAAAATTATTGTGGGAGTACATTTAGGAAATTTTAAAAATTTCCTAAATGTTTGTAAATCAATATTTTAAGCATTGATTTGAAAGCATTTTCTAAGGTTTCCACAAAAATATT
>JAYSRS010000682.1:0-23315 GCA_043720935.1 Saprospiraceae bacterium | reverse complement strand
AAATCTATCGGAGGCAGCTTGTTTTTTGAAAGAAAATCTACGATTTTCTTTCAAAAAACAAGCTGCCTCCGATAGATTTTTTCCCACACGCCTTTTTCGCGCAGCGAAAAACAGTGTGTATGAAAATACGCTTTTATTTATTTTGCATTCCTAATCAACTTATTGCACCTTAAAGTTTGAAATTTTGAAATTCCCTAAGCGGCTATTTTATGCTGTTCAAAAGCATTTACCCGTCTCAATAAATCATTAGTAAGCGGCAGTAAGTCTTTGAAACTTTGCGTAAAAGCCTGTTGAAATTCGGTGCGTTCGACGTCTGACAATTCTTGAATCGTTAATTCAAAATCATGGTTGATAGCTGTCCTTTCTGCATCGCTGTTAGCCATGAGAAATAAAACCATCGCTGTTTTTAACGTGTCATTAGTCGTCAGTTTGTGCGCCATATTTTGGGCATAAGCGTATCGCCTAAACACATTATCAGGTGGTGTTATTGAAGCCATGAGTGTATTAATTCTATCCGTTGTGGTCATTTCTAAGTTCTTTTAAACGTTGTCGAATATCGTTAAGATTATCTAAAATATCATCAATGTGTTCTTCTCTTTCTCTGTTGCTACCAAAACTTGTTTGATTGCGGTTGATGTTGTGAAAATGTAGAATGATAATAAGCGTTGCTTCTTCCTCTTCTAATTTTTTAATCTTCTGAATTTTGTCATTTTCATTCATAGTGGCAATTTTTGTTTATAATAATGTGATAATTTAAAACACAAGATTAGCTATTTTTTTCCTATTCCCCAAATTTCAGAAAATATTTTTTCAAACAAATATAACCATTATTGAATAAAAGTGATTTAAAATGGCTATTTAAAAGCAAATACTGAGGGTATTTTCAAACAAAAAATCATTTTAAAACACTCAACTCCCCCAACAATTTACGCGCCTTCTTCGCATATCCATTTTCTTCTCTATGTTGAATCGCAATCAATATTTCCTTAGCTTTTGGAACATCATTAATTTTTAAATATGTCAACGCCAAATACCATTGACTAGCCTCACGCAAAGCTGAATTTGGGTTATTTTCAACCGTTTTCAAGCTAATTAACGCTTGGTCAGTCTTATTCAAGGCCAAAAAACACATGGCTTTGTACAAATTTAAAGAATCATTAGGAAACTGTTGAACCACGTCGAGCAGGTCAAAAAACTGCAACGCTTTGCCGTATTCCTTACCATCGTAACAAACAAATGCCTTCTGCAAATTGCTCAATTTCTCATTAACCTTTTGGTCAATATCGACCGTCCTTACCGAACGTTCATTGCGATAAGTAAGGTCGGGGTGCGGCGCAAATATATCGTTAAAAACCTGCTCATTGCCGTTGATTTTAGTCGGATTTTCACCCATCAAAAACCACAATCCGACGCTTACAAGTAGCAAAAATGAGGCTGCCAAAGCCATTTTTTGACGTAAAAATACCACTTTTAAGGGTTTATACTGAGGGGCCTCCGCCACCGTTGCCACGGCTTTTTTTTCCAGTTTGTGCTGCTCTTTTACGAGCATTGTCTTGATTTTATCGTCGCCTAAACGATACACCGATTGAACGGCCTGCGTGTATAAAGCGACTTCTTGCTTGAAGGCGGCGTCTTCAAGTCGTTGATTGAAAAGCGTTTTCTCTGCATCATTTAAGGCATTGTCTAAATGTTTTTCAATCAACAATCTGTCGTTGTTAGTTATTGCTGCCATGTCTCTTCTTTTTTAAAAGTATAAGGTTTATGGTGTACAGACGGCTTTAATCGCCTAAGTTTACAGGCGACTAAATTCGCCTTTCTGTTATATAAAAAGCTGATTAATAATGAATTATGCAATAATTTTATTTTGCTTCTATAATGTCACGCAGCGATTTCAAGCACCGTGACTTCTGCACACTGACGCTGTTTTCGCTTGAATAATTATACATTTCTTTAATTTGTGTGATGGACAAACCTTGATAAAAATAGGCTTCCAAAATCTTTTGACAAGTTTCGGGCAGCTTATTAATACTTTGCCGCAAAAAGGTTTGCTGTTCGTGATAAGTTTCCTGTTGAATCAATTCTTGCAAAAAATGTGAATCATCGGGTAGCTGAAAATCGGGCAAATCAGACAGTTGTTGTAAGTGTTTATTTTTGCTCAATTGACGTTGCAACTGCCTATAACCTATGGCAAATAAATAGGTTTTTAAAGCTGCCTTCAGCTCCACGAGTTTTCCCGTCAACACATTACGATATAATGCCACTAATGCCTCTTGATAGGCATCGTTCACATCGTCATCGGTGCATTTAAAACACTTTTTGGCCCATTGCCGAAAATCGGGCAAATACAAAGGATAAATCCGCGCCAAAGCCGTTTCGCCATCATGTTTTATCTCGGCGATAATGTCGTTATCAATATGTCTGCTGTGTTGTTCCACGGTTGTTTCGTTTTAAAAATGACCTACAAGAAGTGGGCAATATCGGACGAATAAACCAAAGCCTAGACAAATGAATACGATTTTTTACCAATAAAACGTAAAATTTAAAGCTGCTTTGACGATTTAATACCCTTTATGCGGTCTGTTAAGCAAATCTTAACTGTTTTGAAAAATTAATCCGTTTTTTATGACATTTTATTTATTGTTTCAAAAACGGCAATTTCACCACCGTTGCCGCCAATTTTTTTCCACCGCCGAAGCTGATAAAAATTTCCGACCCTTCCCCATCGAACCCTTTTTTGACATAACCCAAGCCAATCGGTTTGTCCAAACTTGGCGACGACGTGCCTGATGTCACGACGCCGATAAGGTTGTCGGCAGCGTCAAAAATGTCGTAGCCGTGTCTCGGCACGCGGCGGTCGTTGAGTTCAAAGCCGACGAGTTTGCGCGTGACCCCCTCAGTAATTTGGCGTTTGTACACGTCCACATCGACAAATTCGCCTTTTTTTGTCTTCGTAATCCACCCCAAACCCGCTTCAATCGGCGAAGTCGTGTCGTCAATGTCGTTGCCATAGAGTGCAAAGCCCATTTCAAGCCGCAGCGTATCCCGCGCACCGAGGCCAATCGGTTGAATATTAAAATCCGCCCCTTCGGCAAAAAGGGCGTTCCACAAGGCCACCGCGTGGTCGTTATGCACATACAACTCGAAGCCACCTGCACCCGTGTAGCCAGTTGCCGAAATGATGACGTTTGGAATGCCCGCAACCGTGCCACGCGTAAAATGATAATATTTAATCGGCTGTAAATCAAGGTCTGTGAGCCTCTGAACGAGCGCGGCTGCTTTCGGGCCTTGCACCGCGAGCAACGATGTTTGGTCAGAAATATTAATCAATTGGGTATCAAAATCACCCGCAAAATTGGAGATATGCGCCCAATCTTTCTCTATATTCGACGCATTGACGACGAGCATAAACGCCTGTTCGCCTTCCGAACAATTGGTTTCTTCCAACCGATAAACCAACAAATCGTCCACAATTCCGCCTTTTCCATTCGGTAAACAAGAGTATTGCGCTTGTCCGATAGCGAGTTTTGACACGTCATTTGTCGTCACTTTTTGAATCAAATCTAGGGCTTGACGGCCTCTAACAATAAATTCGCCCATGTGACTAACGTCAAAAACACCCACCGCATTCCGCACTTGATGGTGTTCTTCCTTGATGCCCGTGTAAGAAATCGGCATATTGTAGCCTGCAAAAGCGGCCATTTTCGCACCTAAGCCGATGTGAATATCGGTCAATGGCGTGGTTTTAATCTGGTTAGATTCTGACATAAATTTTTAATTTTTAAGTGTAAAGACAAATTTATTTTTAAGAACTTTCCAAGGGTTACAAACCCCTTGGAAAGTTCCTACGAAAAAACGCAAAGATATTACATCAGTAGATTTGTTCAAAGATAATTTTGCTCAATTAAAAATGTAAAAACCTGCGTCAAGTTGCAAACTTGACGCAGGTTATATCTGATACAAAACAAAATTATTACACCTTTAAAACCATATTCGCTGCACTGTCCAAAAAATGGCCGTCACGGCAATAGCAATGGACATTGGCACTACAATCTTCGATTTGTACCACTCTTTTTCCGAAAACCAACGGCCAAAAGCAGCATAACACAATAAAATCACGCTGATTTGACCCAATTCAACGCCGACGTTGAACGACAACAATGAACTAAAAAAGGCGTCTCGCGGAATCCCTATTTCGTTTAAAGCGGACGCAAAACCCATTCCATGCACCAATCCGAAGGCAAAAACCAAGGCCACACGCCACGGCTGCAAGGTCGAAGTGATAAGATTTTCGATGGCAATAAAAACGATGGACAGGGCGATAATCGGCTCAACAATATCGGGCGGGGCAACGATAATATTTTTCATGCTCATTATCAACGTTATCGTGTGGGCAACCGTAAAAGCGGTGGCTTGCCAAATAATATTTTTCAATTTGGGACTCAACAAATATAGCCCGATGACGAACAAAATGTGGTCTAAACCCAACGGAATGATGTGTTCAAATCCTAATTTTACGTAATAACTAAACACGTCACTCACGGGCTTTCCTTCGAGTACGTAGTTGACCGTATGCGCTGAAATAGGCGTTTGAATGAGTAAAAAAGCCGAAATACTGAGGGGTAGTGTTTGTCGTAGATTTTTCATTTTTTACGTGATTTTGTAGCGGAAATATCTTGTTTGATGGTTATCCACGGATTATATGGATTTTTACGGATTACAGCCTAAGGAATTTTATAAAGTTGATAGGGCGTTAGAATCGAGCGTTGATAAGTTATATTTGTAGGTCTGATTGCGGCGTAGCTGCAAAATCTCGGTAATATTGCCCGAAGCTCAATTTCTTATGCGGTATAACCGCTAAACGTACTGTTTTGCGGTTACACCGCATGGTAAAAGTCGTTGTAGCGTTGCGCATTACCGAGATTTTGCAGCTACGCCGCAATCAGAATATAACTTATCAACGCTCGACTCTATAGCCCTATCTTTACAAAATCCGTGAAAATCCGTGAAAATCTATGGATAAATGAAGTTATTAGATTAAATTTTACCCATAATTTGCGCCTGTCGTTCCAATAAAACAGGGTCTTTTGAACCCGTTTTTGACGCCCGTTCGATGTACATTTTTGCTTGCGCGAAGTCATTATTTTTGAAATACACCCATGCCAAACACTCATTAACTTCGATGTTTTCGGGACGGCGTAACCACTCGCGGGTCGCGTGTTCAAGAGCCAATTTTGTATCGCCCATTTTCAAGTACACGTAGGCCAATTCTTTATCGGCGTAATGACCTTTTTCGGCAGCCGCTTTGTCATCCGTCGCGTGTTTTTGAAGTTCGGCAACGAGTTTTTGAGCCGCTTCTTTGGCTTTTGCAGGGTCAATTTTTTCCAATCCATCAATTATTTTGTCTTGAAAATCAAAATCCGACGTTTGCAAAGCCGCTTTTTCAAACAAAGCGACCCCCTCAGTATAATTGCCTTTTTTGAGTGCCAAACGCCCCAAACCCGCCAAGGCGTAAGCATAATCGGGTCGTGCAGCCAACGATTGGTTGTATAATTCCTCGGCTTTGGCCAGCTCATTCGTTTTTTCGTACAAGTGTCCCAACTGAACACGACACCATTCCGTTTGCTCCAAAGCAGGAACGCCCGCCTTAACCGCCAAAGACATGGCATCTTTTGCCCCTACATAATCTCCATGAATTTCACGCAAATACGCTGCCCGACTGTACGAACGCAAATCAGGACGCAGCCCATTCATCTTGTCGCAAGCCGCAATTGCTGCCGCATAATTGCCCAATTCCAAGTTCGCATCGGTCAACAAACCGTAGCCAAAAGCCGCATCGGGATAGAGTTTGGAAAATTCGGTTGCCGCCGTCAAAGCGTCCGCAAAATGGTGTTGAGAGAGCAAAATCGTCGTTTTTACGCACATAGCGTCGTAATTTGTCGGCTCTTTTTCAAGCACTTGACTCACCAATTTGAAGGCCGCTTCGTCGTAATACGCATGATTGCCCGTGACGCGGCTTTCCTGCACGTAGGCCATCGCCAATTGCAATTTAGCTTTCATATCATCGGGATGACGGCGGAGTTGGTCGAGTAGGCTTTCAATCGCCGCCTTGGTGTTCAACCATTCAGAACCCGTCGAAATCGTCTGTTTTTCCGAGCGATTTTGAAGTGTTGGAATCGCATTTTTCTTTTGTTCGTAGTTCCGATAAACGAAACCGAGCGTCGTGAGTAACGCGACAATGAGGAGTGGATACGCTAATTTTTTCATCGTTAATAGGTGATTTTGCCATGTTTAAATGGCGTTAAAGACTTGATTATCAATTTCTTACAACGACATACGGAAATACTGAGGGGGTCGGTTTTTTTATTTGGAATTTAATTTGGCGTCAAATGATTTTCCTGCATCGCCTTGTTGTACTGCTGAATGACCGCTTTTAACACATTTTCAAGCCGCGCCGCGTCATTGGGCAAACTGTCTTTTAGGTTATTTTTCAAAAACACATCTGTCGTATAATCATACAAACCTGTTGTTCGGTCGCCGTCGAAAAACAAGGCAAATTGCGCGTCGTGGATTTGGTACAAGCCTTCTTCAAAATGAAAACTGTATCTTTTTCCTTCCTTATTTTTCTCAAAAATACTTCTACCGAAAGCCAAAAATGGATTTTTATAGTTCAAAAAATCCAAAACAGACGGCATAATATCTTGTTGCTGAACGACATCGGGGCGCGTTTCGGCTCTGATTTCATTGGGTTTATAAAATAAAATCGGAATATTATAACGCCCCACTTTTGTTTGATATTCGGGTACAAAACTGCCCGCACCAACGTGGTCAGCGCAAATAACAAACAACGTGCGGTCGAACCACGGCTGTTCTCGCGCTGTTTCAAAAAACTGACGCAAGGCATCATCGGCATACAAAACGCTGCGGTGTAGGGCGTCAACGTTCGGGTATTTTTTTTCAAAATTTTCGGGTACGTTGTACGGGTGATGCGACGTGAGCGAGAAGAAAAAACCGTAAAAAGGCTCGGGCGTTTGGGTCAGTCTTTGAGCCATAAATTGCAACATCGGCGCGTCCCATATTCCCCAATTGCCGTCGTAATCGGCTTGATTGCCGTAGCCGTAGCGGTCGTAAAAATGGTTGAAACCTGTCAAACGCGCAAATTTATCGAACTCCATTGAGCCTGGATTTGAACCGTGAAAAAATGCCGTTTCGTAACCTACGCGCTTCAAATGCGCCGCCAAACCATCAATTCTATTGGACTGATAAGGCGAAAAAACGAAGGGGTCTTCCATCAAAGAAGGCAAGCCCGACGTGACGGCAACGATGCCTTGAGCCGACCGCAAGCCGTTGGCAAACGACTGTTTTGCTTGAAAACTAGCTTGCGCTAAACTGTCTAAAAAAGGCGTAAATCCTTGGTAATCAGTTTTTTTTGCATTAAAATAATGAGAATATTCTTTTCCAAAACTTTCCAGAGTTAAAATAACGACGTTCAATTTTCGGAAAGAGTCGCTTGGTTCAAATTGGTCAAAAATCGGATATATCGCTTCGGCTTCGGCATCCGTCATGTAGGCTTTTTCTTCGATAAATTTTTGTTGCGTGGAGTGTATAAAATTCAACGTCGTGTTTGACACTAACGGCATGAGGCGCATATCGCTCACGACGTCCGTGGTACTGAGGGGGGTAATCGGGCGCAATTGCGTGCCGCCGCGAGCCGCTAAAAGCCACGCCGCAAGGCTCAAAATCAAGATAGAAAATTGAATCACAAATGGTTG
The DNA here is from genome assembly GCA_043720935.1 of Saprospiraceae bacterium. Classification (GTDB taxonomy): domain Bacteria; phylum Bacteroidota; class Bacteroidia; order Chitinophagales; family Saprospiraceae; genus JAAFJT01. Next base: position 15,546 of record JAYSRS010000682.1, on the reverse strand, counting down.
AACTTTATCAAAAATGATCATTTTAGATGCATGGGTTGACGCCTTAAACGCCGCGTTTTGAGGCAAATTTAGAGAGGAACTTTGAAGTAAATCAAGCGTCGTTTTGTCGTGTAAAAATGCGAGAAAAAAGAAAAAAACGACAGCCCCGACGAGCAGAAACCAATATTCGGCTAGGAAACTAGGCAGCATTTGCGCCGTGTTTTTGACCAAACCAAGGTCCGTCAACAGCGTCCGCCGATTTTGGAATTTAAAAAACGCAACGTCTATAAATTCAAAGGCAAAAGCCGCGAAATTGGTCAGCAAAAACAGCATTCTTTGAAACATTTGATAATTTTTTTTCGCTCTAAAATCGAAAGGAATGAGGTAAGAAAGCCACAACAAAACGTTCACGTAAGCCGCCGCCGATAGGTCGAAACGGATGCCCCAAAGAAAATCGGCAAGCATCGGGGTAGGCAAAATAGCGCGGTTGAATGTATAAAAAATGAGGCGACAAAGCATAAAAAATGCCAACGTCAAACCGATGCGTGACAAGGCTTGACGAAGAAAAAAAGTCGCGGACGCAATATTTTTATTGGGTCTATTAAACATTAAAAGATTGATTTGAGCCAATCTTAGGAAGCCTCCTTCTGGCTTCCTAAGATTCAGAAAATAACACAATCTTAGGAAGCCAGAAGGAGGCTTCCTAAGATTTACAAAGCATTTACAGCCTCTGCGACGGCCAAAACATCCATCATTTCCATACATTTGAAATGACCTTTTGGACACTTGTCGTGGCCAATTTTGGAGCAAGGGCGGCACGACACATCTTTAACTTCCATCATTTGAGAAGAGGCCGTCGGCAAGTAAGGCGTCATACCAAATCTGGGAATAGTGTTGCCCCAAACCGAGATAATGTCTTTGCCAAAAGCCGCCGCAATGTGCATCAAACCCGTATCGTGTGTCACAACTTTTTCGGCTTGGCGAACGACGGAAGCGGATTGATTTAAGTTCAATGTTCCACACAAATTTTTGACATAACCAGTTGATTTTGAAAGAATTAAATCGCCACGTTCCACGTCTTCTTTTCCACCAATTAGAAAAACAGGCAAAGTGATTTGATTACAGATTTCAATAATTTTTTCCGTCGGCAATCGCTTTGTTGCATGAGCTGCACCAATGACAAATGCAATATATTTTAATGATGAATCACACAATTGTTCCCTTGAAATTTGATTGCTTCGTGCCTCGCAATGACTTCTGGAATCTGAAATCAAATCAATTTCGTCTTGTTTGGAAATAAAATAATCCAAACCTTTGCCGTCGTTTTTGACGCCTAAAAATTCAATTGTTTTTAAATAGCGGTCAACGATATGCACGTTTGGCAAGCGGTTAATTTTAAAATTTGTTATCAACCATTTTTCAAAATTGAGCTTGTCGAAAGTCGAAGAACGGACGCCGAGTTGTAATTTTACTTGCAGTGTTCGGAGGTTGCCGTGAAGGTCAATTATGGCATCGTAACGCTCTTTTTTGAGCAATTCTATGACCTCCGATACGCGTTTGTCTATCGAAAAAACGCGGTCAATGTACGGATTTGATATAAGGATTTTTTCAAACGCCCGTTTGGTCAAAAAATGAACTTCCGCACCGAGTTGCTGCTTCAGGCAGCGCACTACGGGCGTCGTAAGCACGATGTCGCCAATGGACGAAAAACGAATAACAAGGATTTTCATGGCGCAAAAGTAGGGATTAACGCGTGTTTTTGCGGTACATTTCGGCTTTTTCCAGATGAAGAATGTTTTTTCACACAGAGTTCACGGAGTACACAGAGTTTTTGTATCAACGTCGTTGAGGCTTGAAACCTCGACGACGTTTTACCGCACGTTTTACATCTGCTATTATTTCATAAAATTTATTTATGTTTAAAAAATCTATATTTATAACACTTTTATTATCAACGTTTTCACAGTTTTCATGCGATACGATTGCACCGAAAGATTTTGACGACTTTGCCAAAAAATTTGTCGCCGATTATCGGCAATTGTTGCCCGACGAAAGCCCTCTCAGTATGGACAACGAACTATTGAGCCGTTTGGCCATTCCGACGGTTTCCTACTTGGATTCGGTGCGTGATTTTCACCGTACTTATTCGACTGAATTGACGCAGTTCGACCGCACCGTTTTGTCGCCTTCTGATGTGAAAGGGGCGGTAAAAGTGGATAACATTCTAAAAAATATGAGTGCGTTTATCACTGATAATCAAATAAATCCGCAACGTTATAACGTTTTGCACGGTTTTCAACGCATTCTGAATGCCGACTATGCGAGTGATGATTATCTGCTGCAAATTCTACAGACGAAGTGTCGGCAAGTACCGCTTTTTTACGAAGAAGCGAAGCAACGGCTGCAAAGCGTCAACCGTGCCGATGCCGACGCGGCGGTTGAGCAACACATGGCAACTTTTCGTTTTTTTGATAAAGAATTGCCCACGTTTTGCGCGCAAAACGGTCGGGCGATACCCCCTCAGTATTTGACCGATATGGAGGCTGCAAAAATGGCAATAAAAGATTATGTGGCTTTTGTGGAGAGTTTTAGATTGAATTGAAAAGGCGTGTAAAACTTTGCATGTACAAGGGCGACCGTGAAGGTTACCCCTACGCGTATGATGTGTATCTGAGCATTCGTAGGGGCAACCTTCACTGTCGCCCTTGCTTCACCATCACCCTTGCTCAAGTTGACGACATCAGGCTTCAAACTTACCAACGTTAAAAATAATATTAAATGAGTTTAAATAAATGACAATCAAGGAATTAAGTATATTAAAAAATATCAAAGTGCGTCAAATCATCGGCGATAATTTGGAGGCTACCCCTTCAGTATTCGCCCTGAAAAATCGGCACGAAGCAGCGGCAACGATGGCCACGCAGCTCAAATACTTGCAACGCAGCCGCACCAAATTACCAACATTTTACGCCGCGCAAGCCCTTATTCCACCCCTTGCTTTCGAGCAATGTAGCAGCGAACGGGCAGCGTCGGCAAAGGATTTTTCGGGCAAAACGTGTTTGGATTTAACGTGTGGATTAGGTGTGGATAGTTTGCACTTTTCAACACGTTTTCAACAAGTGACGGCGATTGAGCGTAATTTTGAATTGTCGGAGGCCGTTCGGTTCAATTTTAGCTTAATGAATGTGCAAAACGTAGAAATTATCAACGCCGATGCGAATAACTACGTGCATAACTACATAGGCGAGCCGTTTGATTTAATTTATCTCGACCCTGCGCGCCGCGACGGTGGTGGAAAAAAAATGTTTTTGCCCGAAGATTGTGAACCAAATTTTGTCGAATTGTGGCCAGTTTTACGAAAAATCGGTCGAAAAATTGTCGTCAAAATGTCGCCGATGTACGACGTTGATGCGGCATTTCGGCAGTTTGCAGAGGTATCAGAAGTGGGCGTTATTTCTATTGATAATGAATGTAAAGAAGTCCTTTTAATATTTGACAATAAAGATTTAATTAAAGAAAATAAAGCCTTAACTAACAGCGATAGAGTGTTAATCAGTAACGATAAAACGTTAAATACACAATTAAATACGCCTTTGAAATCGTCTGTTTTTGTTAAATGTTTTTTTAAAAATCAATTTTTAATTTTTAAAAATAATAACGATTTTAACAAAATTAACAATGAAAATAAAATGTTAGATTATAGCTTAACGCAAAATCTATCTAATAATCACCAATTAAATGGGGAATTAAATAAAGCATTACAATTAAATTTAGAAGAACGTAAACTATTAAAATTAGAATTAAAAACCGTTTTATTTGGCGAATTAAATACGCCTTTAAATTACATCGTTGAACCCGATGTGGCATTTTACAAAGCTCGTTTTTTGGAACAGATACCCCCTCAGTATCTCGACGAAAAAAACACTGTTTTGACCGCTTCAAATGGTTTTTTATTGACAAGTATTGTGAAAAACTTTTTCGATTTCCCAGCTCGTATTTTTCGCATTGAAGCGGTGTTTTTGTACCAACCCAAACGGATTTTAGCGCATCTTAAAACCGAAAAAATTACCGCTTTAAACGTCGTGCAGCGCAATTTTCCGTTTTCTGCTGCCGACATTCGCACGGCTTTGCGTGTACAGGAAGGTGGTGATTGGTTTTTGATTTGCACGGTTTTTCAAGGCGATAAATGGGTGTGGTTGGCAAAACGATATGTTTAGACACCACAACATAAAAAAATTATTACAATTTATGGGTGACCAATTCGTAATTAGCATTTCGCCCACCTTCGTCTGTTTGTTGCAAAATGCCTTTTTCTACCAAGTCTTTTATGTCACGCAAAGCGGTGTCGGTAGAGGTTTTGGCAATTTTAGCCCATTTTGAGGTTTGTAATTTGCCCTCAAAACCATCAAAAAGCTTATTGAGCATCAAGCGTTGGCGTTCGTTTATGGGCGTCTGCTCGTGCCGTTTCCAAAATTCTGCTTTACGTAATATGTTTTGTGTGGTGTTTTCGGTGGCGAGCATTGCGTTTTTGAGGCAATGCAAAAACCAGTCGAGCCATTCGGTAATGTCGCCCGAACTATGCTGCACGCTTTGCAATACTTCGTAATAGCGTTTGCGTTCGGTTAATATTTGGCTCGACATACTGTAAAAACGTTCGCCACTCCCTTCGGCACGGGCAAGCAACATATCGGTGATAGCTCTACCAATCCTGCCGTTTCCGTCATCGAAAGGGTGAATAATAATAAACCAAAAATGCGCTATGGCAGCCTTTAAAACAGGGTCAAGGGTGTTGTCGTTGTTGAACCAATCCAGAAAAATATCCATCTCAGATTTCACCAATTTAGGGTTTAATGCTTCATAATGCACTTTTTCTTTGCCCATTGCGCCTGAAACCACCTGCATTTCGCCTGTTCGGTATTGCCCCACTTCTATTTTATAAGGGCCGCTATATCCAGTGGGGAATAGGGCTGCGTGCCAACCAAACAAACGTTTTTCGGTCAAAGGCAAAGTATGGCGTTGGGTGGCATCTAACATCATTTCTACAACGCCTTCTATGTGGCGATTGCTCGGTACAAGTCCTGCGGTATTGATACCCAAACGCCTTGCGATGGATGAACGCACTTGGTCGTAATTGAGTAATTCGCCTTCTATTTCTGAAGATTTTACCACGTCTAATGTTAAAGCGATAAGCGTTGCTTCTTCTTTGACAGAAAAGCCTAGAGTGCTCATTTGCCCAATTATCTTGCCTTGCATCAGCCGCACTTCACCAAATACAGCATTTATGGCTTTGTCTTGCCACAAAAAATCTGTCCAATTAGGGTGTTCATAAATATACTTAGCCATGTCTAAAATGATTTTGCGGTAAAAATACACATTTTTCACCGCAAAAATGCGGTGATTATTTTACTTTTTCACCGCATGAAAGCAGTTTTTACACATTTACTTTGATATTTGAAGAAAAACAATAAAAATACTGAGGGGGTGCTTTCCTATCTTGGAAGCACCCCCTCAGTATTTTGAGCTAAAATTTACGATTTTGCAACAACGCAAGGCGTTTTTTCATTTAAAGAAAACAGTTTAAAACAAATCGTTTTTTTATACATTTGCCCTTCGTAAGAATTGGAACGAAAAAAACAGAAAATGGCTAAGAAAGTAAAGGAAGCTAACGGCTTCAAGCTACAAGCTACTGACGCTCACCTTGAAGCTAACGGCTTGCCGCTAGAAGCGCAATATCAGCAAGAATATATCGAAGTTATCGGGGCGAAAGTTCATAACTTAAAAAATGTAGATGTAAAAATACCTCGTTTTCAATTAGTTGTGATGACAGGCATTAGCGGAAGCGGCAAATCTTCGTTGGCTTTTGATACCATCTACGCCGAAGGACAACGGCGGTATATGGAAACTTTTTCGAGTTATGCACGGCAATTTATTGGCTCGATGGAACGACCCGATGTTGAACAAATTACGGGTTTATCGCCTGTGATTTCGATTGAACAAAAAACGGTCGGGCGCAATCCACGCTCGACGGTCGGGACAATTACCGAAATTTACGATTTTATGCGCCTCTTGTATGCCCGCGTCGGCGAGGCGTACAGCTACGCAACGGGGGCGAAAATGGTCAAATACACCGAAGAACAGATACAAAATCGTATTTTTGAGCAGTTTGCCGATCAAAAAATCATGATTCTCGCGCCACTCGTCAGGGGTCGAAAAGGGCATTATCGAGAGCTTTTTGATGGCATCCGCAAGCAAGGCTACACCAAAGTTCGGGTAGATGAAGAGATGCTCGACCTCGTTCCTGCCCTGCAAGTTGACCGCTTTAAAACGCATGATATTGAGGTCGTTATTGACCGCCTGCAAGTCAACGAAGACCGCCGCGAACGCCTTGTTACATCGCTCGGAACAGCTTTAAAAATGGGCAACGGCATCGTCATTGTTCTCACTACTGAGGGGGTCTCTTTAATTAAAAATGAAAAATTAAAAATTAAAAAAGGGAGCGACAGAGGAGTAGATAAAAATACGGATAAAAATGCAGAAAGTGTTGATAATCAAGAAAATAGAAGCATTGCGGTAACATTTTCAAAGCATTTGATGGATGCCGAAGGGGGTATTTCTTACGAAGAACCGTCGCCAAATACTTTCTCTTTCAACTCGCCTTACGGCGCGTGTCCGCATTGCAAAGGCTTGGGCGATGTGGCCGAAGTTGACCGTCTGAAAGTCATTCCCGACGCTACAAAATCCATCAACGAAGGCGGTATTTTGCCTTTGGGCGAAGCGCGTGATATATCGCTTTTTCAACAATTAAAACAAATTGCTAAAAAATATAATTTCTCGCTCGCTGGGCCGATAAAAGACATTCCCGAAGCGGCCATGAACTTGATTTTGTACGGTGGTGAAAAAAAATCGGTTGCCCTCCCAACTATGGTTGCAGAAGCAGATATGAAAACCTTTGATTTGACGTCAACGGGCTTGTTTCCGATGCTCAAAAAATGGTACGAAGAAACAACGTCTGAAAAAATATCTACATGGGTTGCCGATTTTATGACCGTCGGAACGTGTCCACAATGCTCGGGTTTTCGATTAAAAAAAGAGAGTTTGCACTACAAAATTGCGGAGCGCAATATTGGCGAATTGGCCTTGTTAGACATGAATCAACTCAACGATTGGTTTGTCAATTTAGACGCACAACTCACTGATAAACAACGGGTTATAGGTAAAGATATTTTGAAAGAAATTCGCATTCGCATCGGTTTTCTACTCAATGTCGGCCTTGATTATTTGAGCTTGACGCGACCTGCGGGAAGCCTATCGGGAGGAGAATCGCAACGGATTCGACTCGCTACGCAAATCGGTTCGCAACTCACGGGCATCACTTATATTTTGGATGAACCGTCAATCGGCTTGCATCAACGCGACAACGAACGACTGATTGACGCCTTGAAACAACTCCGCGACATCGGCAACACCGTGATTGTCGTCGAACACGACAAAGACATTATGATGGCCTCCGATTATTTGATGGACTTAGGGCCGGGTGCGGGTAAGCTCGGCGGCGAGATTGTCGGGCAAGGCACACCCGCGCAATTCCTTCAAAATCAAACAGTTACGGCGGAATATTTGAATAAAACGAAGAATATTGAGATACCTAAAAAGCGTCGAAAAGGTAACGGAAAGGCGTTTATACTGAGGGGGTGTACGGGCCACAATTTGAAAAACGTCACGATGGAAATTCCATTGGGAACGCTTACTTTGATAACTGGCGTCTCGGGCAGCGGCAAATCAACGCTGATAAATGACACGATGTATCCGATTTTGCGTCAGCATTTTTACAATTCTTTGAAAAAACCAATGGCCTACACGTCGGTTGAAGGATTGGAACATTTGGACAAAGTGATTGAGATTGACCAAAGCCCGATTGGCCGCACACCGCGTTCAAATCCAGCGACTTACACAGGTCTTTTTTCTGATATTCGTAATATTTTCGCTGCTTTGCCCGAGGCTAAAATCCGTGGTTACAAGCCAGGCCGTTTTAGTTTCAACGTCAAAGGCGGTCGTTGCGAAACCTGCGAAGGGGCGGGCAGACGGGTGATAGAAATGAATTTTTTACCCGATGTTGAGGTGGATTGTGAAACCTGTTTGGCTCGGCGTTATAACCGTGAAACGCTTGAAGTGTTGTACAAAGGCAAGTCAATCAACGACGTTTTGAACATGACAGTTGACGAAGCGGTTGATTTTTTTGCGGGTATTCCAAGCATTTTTCGCAAAATTAAGACTTTGCAAGAGGTTGGTTTGGGCTATGTGTCGTTGGGTCAACAAGCCACAACATTGTCGGGCGGCGAAGCACAACGCGTCAAACTTGCCGAAGAATTGTCGAAAAAAGACACGGGCAATACGATGTACATCCTCGACGAACCGACAACGGGCTTACATTTTGCGGACATCGAACATCTGTTAGTCGTTTTGCAACGCTTGGTAGAAAAAGGTAATACCGTCGTCGTGATTGAACACAATATGGACGTGATTAAGGTCGCCGACTACGTGATTGACATGGGTTTGGAAGGCGGTTTCCGTGGCGGAACGGTTTTGGTGGCGGGAACGCCCGAAAAAGTCGCGCGTACTGAGGGGTCGCATACGGGGCGGTTTTTGAAGTTGGAATTGTAAAAATTAAAGAATTTGTGCTAATTTTGATCATTTATTAAAATTAAATCATTAAATAATGAAATCAGAGGATATCAAATCTGTATTAAATGGCTTGTTATTATTAACAGCGAGACAGAGATAGTGGAATTTAAAGAAGCTAAAAATGCTTTTCATTTCGACAGTTTGGGTAAATATTTTAGTGCTTTAAGTAATGAAGCCAATCTGAAAGGTGTGCCTCGCGCATGGCTTGTGTTTGGTGTTGAAGATAAACGACATGATATTGTAGGTACTAATTTCAGATTAAATCGTTCAGATTTGGATAGTTTGAAAGGAGAAATTGCCAATAAAACGATGAATCGGATTACTTTTATTGAGATTCATACGTTAGTTGTTGACGACAAACGCGTGGTTATGTTTGAGATTCCACCAGCCCCGCGTGGTATTCCAACAACTTGGGATGGACACTATTATGCAAGAGATGGAGAACAATTAGCACCGTTAAATTTAGATAAAATCGAACGGATTCGTGCTCAAAAAGTAGTTAACGATTGGAGTGCTGTCATTTGTTCAGAGGCAAATATTGAAGATCTTGACCCGAAAGCTATTACCGTAGCGCGTCAAAATTATGCGGGTAAATTTCCCGATAAAGCTATCGAAATAAGCGAATGGGATAATTTGACTTTCTTAAATAAAGCTAAATTAGCTATAAAAGGAAAGATGACGCGTACTGCAATTATGCTTTTGGGCAAAGAAGAATCCGAGCATTTCCTAAATCCTGTGGAAGCTAAAATTCGATGGGTACTTAAAGATAGTCAAAGCAATGATAAAGATTATTTTATCGCAAGTATGCCTTTGCTATTAGCTGTGGATAAGATTTATCAAAAAATTAGAAAGTTGACCTATCGGTACATCAAAGATGGTACTTTATTTCCCGATGAAATCGCTCAATATGACCCTTATACGATTCGAGAAGCTATAAATAATTGTATTGCCCATCAAGATTACACTAAAGGTGGCGGACGCATTAATGTTATTGAGAAAGATGACGAACTAATATTCTCAAATATTGGCACTTTTATCCCTAATTCAGTAGAAAAAGTGGTCATTGAAGATTCACCAGAAGAATATTATCGCAACCCTTTTTTGGCAAATGCCATGTTTAATTTGCGTATGGTTGATACCGCAGGTGGTGGTATTCGTAAAATGTTTCTTTCTCAAAAAGAACGTTTTTTTCCGATGCCAGACTATGAATTTGCTGACGAAAAAGTCAAATTAACGATTATTGGTAAAGTGTTAGACGAGGATTTTGCGCGAATTCTAGTAAAAAATAAAAATTTGAATCTTTTTGATGTCTTAATGCTTGATAAAGTTCAAAAACAAAAATCATTGGGTGATAATGAAATTAAACATCTAAGAAAACTGGAACTAATTGAAGGTCGAAAACCTAATTTTTATATCGCAGCACATATTGCTTCTGGCTCTCTGGATGAAGGGATGAAGGCGCAGTATATTAAACAAAAAGGGTTGGATGATGAATATTACAAAAAAGTGGTTATTGATTATTTACGAAAATTTGGTTCGGCTAATCGTAAAGAAGTCAATACATTACTACTAGAGAAATTGCCTTCAATATTTAATGAAAAACAGAAAAATGCAAAAATAACCAATATGCTTTCAGCCCTAAGATTAGAAGGTAAAATTCGAAATGAAGGTTCAGACCACAAACCACATTGGATAGCTATTACTTAGAATGGTTATGGGTTTAAAAGTATTTTGAAAGTATTTTAAAAGTATTTTGAAATAATTTTAAAAGTATTTTGAAATAATTTTAATTATTAAATGTATAAAAAATTGAAAATCAATTACTTAATCTGTTCTTAAAATACCTTTTCCTTATAAAATTTAAAAGAACTTTACAAGAACTTGCATAAAAATAGACATTTCGGAGATAAATCCAAACAGGTAAGTATCTTCAATATGTGATTTTGGCCTCAAATAGCGTTATTTGTAGTGATAAAAAAGGGCATAAAAAAGCCGAACAACCCGTTTCCAGTTTCGTTCGGCTTCAGATAAAAATCTATTTTTCACTCCTTAAAACAGACCCTTTTACGCTGTGGAATTGGATAAGTTTCAAAAAAGAGCAATTAGATAATTAGTCATTTTTTACTTTAGGAAAATAATTGTTTGCACGGTCAACATCCGCCATCCGCATACTCGCGTCAATTGCAACGGATTTTACTTCACCCCGCGCTTGAAATTCGTAAGTCGGGTTTACCCACGTCCAATCTTTTAGGATTGAGCGTTTTTGTTTTGCATTTTCGGCGGGTTTTTCGCCGCGCATGAGGTCAAGCGGAATGTAAAACAGTTCGGTTGAGCCATCTTTATACGTCACCAAAACATCAAGCGGCATGGGCACTAAACCCTCTTTTTTCAATTTTACGGTTGTTCCGACGACATTTTCAACGCCATAATCAATCGTTTTGGTCGTGTAAACAAAATATTCTTTGAACCAATCCAACTCCAAATTCGATTGTTTTTCAAAAACCCGAATCACATCATTGGCATTTGGATGCCGAAATTTCCACGTATTAAAATAATTCAAAAAGCCTTTGTTGAAGTCGTCTTCACCGATGATGTACTTGATTTGTTGCAAAAAAGTTGCCCCTTTCACGTAAGAACCGATGGAAAACGCGGTATTTGTATTAAAATGGTCAGAATGCGTTGACAACGGCTCTTCTTTTCCCGACTGCGAATAACGGCAATAGCCCGACACATCGTCGTCCATCGGGTCGCCTTCATCGGGTTTCAAACCGCCGAGCATTTTCTGCTTTTTCAAGTCATTCATAATGTAATTGGACGTAAAACTTGTAAAACCTTCATCCATCCATGAGTATAAACTTTCATTTGAACCCAAAACGCCTTGGTACCACGAGTGCATCAATTCATGCACCGACACACCAACCAAAGATTGCAAATTTCGCTCACCCGTTATGAGGGTTGACATCGCGTATTCCATGCCACCGTCGCCGCCTTGAACGAAACTAAAATCAGAATATGGGTATTTTCCGTAGTGTTTGGCCACAAAACCAAAGACTTTGGCCATTGCATCGGGCAATTTTGCCCATGATTCCGTTTTTTCCGAAGGAATGTAGAAGAAGTGCATCAACGTCCCATCATCCGCTTTTTTTGTTATGTGTTTGTAGTCCGCATCCGCACCAAACATAAAGTCATGGACGTTTTGCGCTTTGAAATGCCACGCTAATTTACCACCGTCATTGCGAGGTGACGAAGCAACCTGCGGGGTCGTTTTTTCTCCGTAACCTTTGCCAATTTCCGAAGGATTTTGTAGAACGCCCGTTCCACCGATTGTAAATTTACTGTCCATGCGGATTGTTACGTCGAAATCGCCCCATATTCCGTAAAACTCGCGGCCTACATAAGGGTTTGCGTGCCAACCTTGCTCGTCAAATTCGCACAATTTTGGATACCACTGCGCCATCGAATAGTCCACGCTTTCCTTGCTATTGCGACCCGAACGACGGACTTGAATCGGCACTTGCCCGTCAAATTCGCATTCAAAGACCACTTTACTGAGGGGGGCTATTTTTTCGGGCAACTCGACTTCGAGAATCGTTCCTTCCGTTTTGAACGTACAGTTTTTGCCGTTCATTTTCAAGTTTTTCACGGTCAAATAACCCATTTCGTCGGGCTTTAGCTTGGAAATACGGCTACTGACGCGTGGGTCGGGGTCAGCAATGTTCAAACTCCGAACGTCCATAATGCTTCCTGGCTGAAAGGCATTTGGATACAAATGATAGAACGCACGGCTCAAACTTTCGCCCGAATTGTTGTAATAAACGAGGGTTTGCTTGCCAGAATATTTGTGTTTTGTATGGTCAAAATCAACGTCCATTGTGTATTCGGCGCGTTGTTGCCAACGTTCTTCCACCATTTTTGCGCCCATCGAAGGCGTTGATACTGAGGGGGTCGCTACGGTTGTTTTAGGCGTATTACATTGCGTAAAAATAGCAAGTGTTATTGCCGCTGCGAATAGTTGGGTAATGTTCTTTTTCATTAAATTGAGTTGATGAATGATGTATTAATTAACGATAAGCGATGAACGATGAATTTGCAAATCATTGATTATCAGTTACTTACAGATTTATAAAATAGCATTTTGGGAATTTTGCTTTGTCTTCATGGCGGCGTAGCTGCCAAATCTAGGTAATATTTGAAGCATTAACCTTTTTTCTAGCGGTGTAACCGCTAAACAGTCAGTTTTGCGGTTACACCGCATGGGAAATTTGGCTTGTGGGCTTGGCATTACCAAGATTTTGCAGCTACGCCGCAATACAAGTCAACGCTAAAAGTGCAAAAGTGCGTTGATTTATTCATATAAATAATTGAAAATCAATTATTTATGATTTTTAGTAACTCAAAACCCGAAACCCAAAACTCAAAACTTCATTTCATAAAACCTTCCGTCAACCACATGGCAATCGCTTGCCGATTATTTTTAATCATAATGCGTTTTCTGTCAAATTCGTTGCGAATATTACCCAATTCCACATAAACGGTGTTCGGTTTACATTCACGCAACATGTGCAAATCGCGGGTTGTGAGCGAGCCTTTGTAGTCGCGGTAACGGGCGTAACGGGTTTCCAACGTTTTTTGCATCCGTTTGGCAATTTTATAACTCGTTTCATTGCCGTTTTGATAGTACAAAAAGGTGTCCGTTTGTTGGCTTTTTCCACGTGAATCGACATGAATGACGATTAAACGTTGGTCTTTGATGCCTTTTTTCCTATTGGCTTCGTATAGTAAATTTACGGCATCTGAACGTTGCGTTAAGCGGGCTTTGTGGTTTAAGGGTACAACGAGGTCAGGATAAGTTTGTTCGTCGCGGTCGCAAGTCAAAAAATCGCCATCTCTAATCCCGTCCGTGGGGTCACGGTTAATAATATACACTGTTGCGCCATGTTTTATCAATTCTCGCGCCACGCGGAGGGACACATCGTAGGCGTATTCGTCTTCGCACAAGGTTCGGCCATCCACTTTTGCCTCTGCCCCAGGGTCGGGGCCGCCGTGACCGCCTTCCACATAAAATACTTTTCCCTTCAAACTACGGTCAGAAATCGGCACATCTTGGTAGTTTTTGCCGAAAATAGCGAAGGTTTTAGTACCTTTCGTAGTTTTTGAACTCAATTTTTCGCCCCCCTCAGTATCTTTATTTTGTACGGGTTTGACCGTTTCTTTTTTACTATTTTTACAATTTAAAGCATGAAAAGGAACAAGTAATAGGCCACTCGATTGATACGTCGTTGAGCGTAAACCGCTTTTACTCATGTCCGTATTAAAAGATTGCACCATTTTAGCGGCCTCCAAATCGTTTGTGCCAATCGAAGACCGAATCGTTTTATCGTTGTATTTATAAATCGAAACGGGTAAATTGACGACTTGTCCACTCTTTAAAAAGACGTTTTTAGCCGCGAGATTGTTTATTTTTTGAAATTCTAGAACGTTGCAATCGTACGCTTCAAGCTGATAAATCGTCAGTAACTCCGTAGATGTCATGTTACGTACCAGTCGAGCTTGCCAATAGACAGTTGTTTGTCCGTTCAGTTGCCCACTGACGACAAAAAAGAGCAGTCCCCAAAGGGATTTTGGAATGTGAGAAACGGCGTTTTTCATAGGGCAAGGAGGAAAAAAATGTAGGTTTGGTGAGATTGGAGGCTCTGTTCCCGCTTGGGATTTTTATTGTGGCGTGGCTGCAAAATCTCGATAATACTCAACCCACCCACCACTTTTTTACGCGGTGTAACCGTGAAACAGGTGGTTTAGCGGTCACACTGCATAGAAAAGTGGTGGGTGGGTTGAGTATTACCAAGATTTTGCAGCTACGCCGCAAGGCTCAAAGCCAAAACAGAAATCGCTGAAATATAAAAAATATCAAGTTCTATCCGTTAAAAATCTCGTTGACAATTAATTTGCTATGTAAAAAAAGTAGATAATTATCGCTTTACTTCTTCATAAGTGATTGATTATCAGAGTCTTGTAAAGTAAAACTCATAACTCATCTCTTATAACTCATAACTACTTATGAACGACTTAGCAATTTTCTTTCGTAATTTTCAATAAATTCAGACAAGACGCCGCTCACCAAATCCTTGACAAAAGAGCGTTCTTGCTTCGCAATATTCTTCAATTTTTCAATTTTCTGATTTTCAAACATAATCGTTAAACGCTTCACCGCCGCGTGGTCGAGTGAGGCGAGGGACGCATCAACAGTTTGCCGAATCAAGGCATCGAGACCCGATAATGGCTTTTTGTAGGCCCGCTCGTCCGCCGCAAACGGGTCTTGCATACCCGAATCACGTTTCATTTTGTCCAACTTTTCTTCCACAGCTTCCGTAAATGCTTCTTGAAAAAGCGAATCCAAATCGCTCGTAAAATTTTTGGCCGTACGGCGCGGCAAAACAACCGAGGTAGGTATCTCCGTTGTTGCTCTTGAAGACGATACGGGCATTGCCGCTGCTTCTTGCGTAAGCGATTCGTCGAAAAGCGAATCCGTAAAATCGCCCGTAAATCTTTTCTTTGCCATGTTATATTCTTAATTAAAAATTAAAAATTAAGAATTAAATAACGCTAAAAAATAACGCCTCTTTAATTAGTGAATTTTAATTAATTTTTTTTTATGGAACTCAATAAACCAAATTTTATTCTTATCACTAATCAATAAGCAGTTATACGTAAGAATAAAAAATTGATTTTAATTTAAAAACAATTTAAAATATTGTTTTAAATTGAGATTATATTTAAGTTTAGTCGGGGTGTGATTTCAATTTAATGTACTTTTATTTTGCTCCTGCCTAAACTAAGTGGGTTGTCATTGCGAGGCACGAAGCAATCTTTAAAATGTTCGCAGTC
>JAYSRS010000681.1:0-7619 GCA_043720935.1 Saprospiraceae bacterium | reverse complement strand
CGATAGATTTTCTCCACGCACGCCTTTTTCGCGCAGCGAAAAACAGTGCGTATGAAAATACGCTTTTATTTATTTCGCGTTACTAAGGCTATAAAAATACAAAGTAGGTTTATGTTTTTATGCCTTCTATGCTTTTTTTCTTCAAATTTTAACATTTGACTTACTAAAATTTTGCCCCCCTCAGTATAACAACAGAAAACGGCAACCTTCACGTAGAAAGTTGCCATTTTTGGGCGTTTTATAGGGAGTAAATCAAAAAATCTTATCCAAGTCTATTTCAAAACCACTTGCGGCATCGTGCATAATGCCAGAAGTGAACATTTGCGGTTTGGCGTTTGGCGTAAAAATCATAATGGACTGTACAGAGGGCAAAACGACCCAAACAGAGGCCATTCCCGCAGGAAAATAAATTTTTTGAATTTTATCCATAATATCGTCAAAAACCTGCCGAGGTGATAGAATTTCGATGGCAAGTAGCGGTATATCAACCCGTTTAATGACATCATTTTGCCAATCGGCTGGCGTAATTGGATAAATAGACACATCGGGAACGGCGGGTTTTACGGGAAAATCAATCGACAATTCTGGTAAAACGTCGTATTCGTGGGCGTAAGCATTGAACAAATGGGCTACGAGGCGCATTTGAATTCGGGCGTGATTAAGACTTGGCATCGGCTTGTTTCTTTCTAATTCGTACTGAATTTCAGCCGCACTAAGCAATTCTTGACGTTCAGTCGTTTCTTGGTGAGCAACTTGAGTTTCAAAATCCATTGTTCTAATTTTTTTAATTGACCATTAAAGAAGCGAATAGTACCAAAACATACGCAAAATTAAACCTTTCTCTGAAAAAAACAACCCCTCAGTAATTTGATGTCGGATTTATGATGTCGGATTTCGGTAGTGACCTAGTAACAGCCCAAATCCGACGCCATAAATCCGAAATTTTAGACCCCTCAGTAAGAATACCCATTTTTTGTTTTAACTTCGCCGCGTTTTAAAAACTCTAATTTGTTTTTTTTTCTCGTTAAGAAAGTAAATCAGTGTAAATCAGCCGCATCAGCCCAATCAGTGGCCCATTTGTCGCGTTTAATTCTTAATTTTTAATTCAAAAAATGGCTTGGACAGAACTCGTAAAAATGGCGTTGTTGGGAACGGCAAAATTGCCATTGCAAATGGCCGTTTTGCCTAAAAAAATTCAAGAAACACTTGAACAATCGCCCGAAAAGGGACGTGAAGCGGCCTTTTTGAAAGCTGCTGCCTTGACTTGGCTCTACGAAAAAGCAGGTCAAAAACCCGACCGCACGCCCCTACCCGACATCGCCGTCGCACCCGAGGAAAACGCACCGATTGCACCCCCTCAGTATATCGCCCTTTTGCGGCGTATTTTGGGTGAAGATAAGCTGCCTATTCACTTGATTTTAAGCCTTTTATGTCAAAAAATGGCGGCTAAAAACGTGCTGATACCGCCCGATTTATTGGTACAAATTCTGACCGTTGCCGAAAAAACGGATTTAAAAAAGAAGCCCGATTTACTACAAAAAGTCATTGGTGAACGCGGTCAATGGCTCGCACAATTCAATAAAAAATGGGTATTTTTGACGCCAAAATCCGTTGAAACACTATGGCATGAAGGCTCAAACGCTGAACGCCGCGATGTGTTAGACGCCTTGCGGCAAACCGACCCGCAACAAGCCTTCGCCTACATGAGTCAAGTATGGAACGAAATCAACGCAACCGAACGCCGTGGCTTTCTGAAAATTTTAGACAAATATCCTTCCGACGACGCGGCAGAATTAGCGTTTTTAGAACATTTTTTTGAAGAATTATCAGACGAAAAAGCGAGAACAAAAGAAGTAAATCGTCAGATGCGGGAAGATGTTGTGTCCATTTTATTGTTGAATCCACAATCGAAATTGTATGGATTTGTCCTTGAAAACCTTAAAAAATACGTCAAAATTGAGAGGAAATTCTTGGGTTTGTCCTCAAAAACGAAAATAATCCTGCCGCAAGGCGAAGACGATTTTTTCAACGGCGTTAATTTAGAACGCTTATTTGGTGTTAAAAAAACGGCAAGCGAAACGGTGGCAGAGTTTATGATGCGGCAATTTTTGACCATGCTACATCCACAATTTTGGGAGACAATTTTGACCAATTATTGGGCCGAAGATGTGAAAATCATCGCTGATACTGAGGGGGTCTCCAAAGAGTTTAAAAAGAATGCGTTGGCGTATTTAGCGGTTGCGGCAGCAAAATCGCGGCATAAAAAAGTCGCTTTGGACATTCTGAAAACGGCGGAAATCACACCCGTTACGCTGTCTCTTTTCAGCTTGCTAACGGATGAAGAATTGGGTAAAATGGCCTTTGAAAAACTGACCGACCAAAACTTTGCCGACTTCGTGGACGCCTTACGCAGCCGAAATAAAATTTGGTCGCGCTCATTTAGTCAATTGATTATCAAGTATTTAGCGCAGCCAAATGACCACATTCGCCGCAATGCCGAAGCCGCCAAAAACGCGTGCCGCCATTTCGACCCCTCAGTATTGAACGAATTGTACGACCTTTCACGCCAAGATTTTAGCGATTACAAAGGCCAAATTCTACGCAGCGAATTGGTCTTTCCGATGATTAAATTGTTGGAATATCGGTTGGAAATGGAGCGATTGGTTTAAACCCCTCAGTAAAAATTGCCATTAATTGTTTTAATTTGCGCCCTGCTTTAACACTTTAAATTGTTTTAATTTCTTTTTTGTCATTCAGAAGGAATCTCTATTGTTTAAAATGTACACTTGAAACCCTACACAATTTAGCTATGTGTCAAAAATTATGTAGGGTTTCAAGAATGTACACAATAGAGATTCCTTCTGAATGACAAAAAACGACAACAATAAAAAATATGAAAAACGTTCTACGCCAACACGCTGAATTCCAATTTGCCGAAGAACTTGCTGAATTGAAAAAACACGATTCGGGCGAAGTGCCTGTCAATTGGCAATTATCACCGCGCTCGGTCGTGACTTATTTGATGGGCGGCAAATTCAAAAATGGGTTTGAAATTTCGCCAAAATACATTGGTAGTCAACGACTTATGGAAATTGCCGTGGCCACTTTGACCACCGACCGCGCCCTTTTGCTCTACGGACTACCTGGCACGGCAAAGTCGTGGGTGTCGGAACACCTCGCCGCCGCAATATCAGGCGACTCCACAATGCTCATTCAAGGCACGGCGGGAACGGGCGAAGAAGCAATCCGCTACGGTTGGAACTACGCCCGATTGCTCGCCGAAGGGCCATCTGAACGCGCCTTAGTCGTGACGCCGATGATGCGCGGCATGAAAGAAGGCAAAACCGTTCGGATTGAGGAACTCACGCGCATCGGGGCAGATGTGCAAGACACGCTCATCACGATTTTGTCGGAGAAGATGATGCCAATTCCCGAACTTGATTCGGAGGTGCAAGCCGTCGAAGGTTTTAACGTCATTGCGACCGCGAACAACCGCGACAAAGGCGTAAATGAATTGTCAGGCGCATTGAAACGGCGGTTTAATACCGTCATTTTGCCCGTTCCTGAAACCGCAAAAGAGGAAGTTGAGATTGTGCAACGCCGCGTCGCAAGCATGGCAAAAGCCTTCAAATTGCCCGTAGAAGCCCCTGCTTTGGTAGAAATTCAAAGGATTGTGACCATTTTTAGGGAATTGCGCGGCGGCGTGACTGCCGACGGCAAAACGAAAATCAAGACGCCGACGGGTAGTATGTCCCCTGCGGAAGCGATTTCGGTCGTCAACAGTGGCTTGGCTCTCGCCGCACATTTTGGCGATGGCCGATTGACCGCACAAGACATGGCGGCGAGCTTAGTCGGTGCAATCGTCAAAGACCCTGTTCAAGACAAAGTGGTGTGGAACGAATACCTCGAAACAGTTATCAAAACGCGGGAGAATTGGCGAGATATTTATCGCTCATGTAAAGAAATCGTGATGTAAAATATTGATTATCAATGGCCATTACAATACTAGGCATTCGGCATCACGGCGTTGGCTCGGCGCGCAACGTCGTCGAAATGTTGGAAAAACTTAAGCCCAACATGATTTTCGTCGAAGGCCCACCCGAACTTGACGCCGTTACTAAATGGGTTGGCGAGAAGGATTTGAAGCCGCCCGTTTCGATATTGTGCTACGATGTGGACAGTCCACAACGGGCCTCTTTTTATCCATTCGCCGAGTTTTCTCCCGAATGGCAAGCGATGGTTTTTGCCAAAAAGAACAACACGCCCGTGCGGATGATGGACTTGCCGATGGCAATTTCTTGGGCGCAACAGGATGAAAAAAGAAATGAATTAAAAATTAAAAATTCAGAATTAAAAATTAAAAATTCGGCTTCAAACGGTGCTGAATTACTTGAAAATGCCCAAAATACTGAGGGGGGTAATTTTGAAGACGGCCACAACTCTTGGAGAGTTTCAAACCCTCCAAGAGTTCATAAACGCTTCAATTCCAATGATTTATTAATAAAACCGATTGACGAAAACGCCGAAATTGAGTTACCCGTTGCCCGTGACCCGATTGGTTATTTTGCCAAAATTGCAGGTTATGACGATTCCGAAATGTGGTGGGAACATCATTTTGAGCAACGCCACATCGCTAACACCGCCGAAGCACATTTTGAAGCGGTGCTATTGATGATGTCAACGCTCCGCGAGCATGATGTTAAGTCAGCTTTAGATGAAGAAAACGTGTGGCGCGAGGCATATATGGCGCAACTGATTCGGCAAGCACGGAACGAAATGTACGACAATATCGTCGTCGTTTGTGGGGCTTGGCACGCGCCCGCTTTGTTAGATTTGGATAAAACGGAAAAAGAACACGCCAAAATCCTTAAAAAACTGCCCAAGTCGAAGATAAAAGTCGCTGCAACGTGGATTCCGTGGACAAATGACCGCCTATCTATGTCGAGTGGTTATGGTGCGGGGATTGTCTCGCCAGGTTGGTACGGTCATGTGTGGAAAAAGCCAAAGGACAAAGGCGAATTGTGGCTCACGAAGGTCGCACAGTTGTTTCGGCAGAAAAAAATGGATATTTCGACGGCACACGTTATTGAAGCGTATCGCCTTGCGGAAGCGGTGTCGGCCTTGCGGGGCTTGTCGCGCATAGGTTTGGTGGAACTCAACGAAGCGACGCAGACGGTGATGTGTATGGGCGACGGCATTCTATTGGAACTCGTCAAAAAGGAGTTGATTGTCGGTCATGGCATTGGAAAAGTACCAAATGAACTGCCAAAACTGCCTTTACAAGCCGATTTTGAAGAAAAAGCTAAGAAATTAAAACTCAAACAGACGGCTGATTTTAACGATATTGAACTCGATTTGCGGAAAGAATTGGACTTAAATCGCTCCATTTTTCTCCATCGCTTAACCATTTTGGGCATCAGATGGGGCAAAGAATCGGGTGTTTCGAGCAAAGTGAAAGGCACGTTCAAAGAGCCGTGGCGACTGCAATGGAAGCCTGAAATGCTCGTTGATTTAATCGAACAAGCGATTTGGGGCAATGCGATTGACGCCGCAACGACCAATTTTTTAGTGGATAAAGCCGCTAAAACAGCGTCCGTTAGTCAATTATCAGCGTTGATTCAACAGGCAATTCCTGCCGAATTGTTTACGGCGATTGAATTGTTATTGCAAAAAATCAACGATTTAGCAACCGTTTCTGCCGATATTTTGGAACTTATGGCGGCTATCACGCCGCTTGCCGAAGTCGGGCGTTATGGCAATGTGCGGAAAACGGATTTGGTGGCCATCAATACGCTCGTCGAAGGCTTGATTTTGCGCGTTTGTATTGGCTTGCCAAATGCCTGTTACGGCCTTGACGATGCGGCGTCCCAACAAACTTTTGAGCAAATTCGGAAGGTTAACGACGCCGTTCAGTTGCTTGAAAACCCCGTTTTGCGCGAAGAATGGTTTAAAACTTTGGGTTATTTGACCGACAAATCGGGTGTTCACGCAGTCATACGCGGGTGTACGACGCGGCTACTTTTTGATGGAAAACAGTTGGATACTGCGGGGGTGTCGGTGAAGTTCAGTTTTGCCCTTTCGACGGGTAATGAGCCGTCGTTTTCGGCGGGTTGGGTAGAAGGTTTTTTGAAAGGTAGCGGTATGATTTTACTTTACGATGATGTGCTTTGGAATTTGCTTTATAAATGGGTTTCGGAGCTTCAACAAGATACTTTCACGGAATTATTGCCGATTTTACGTCGAACTTTCTCAAAATATGCCGTTGGCGAACGGCGGCAATTGGGCGAAAAAGCGCGTAAAGGTGTTGCCTTAAACGATGGAAACGATAGCAATTTAATAGCCAATTTTGATTATGAATTGGCGGATTCTGTGTTGCCTTTGACGTTGAAATTATTGGGTTTTAATTGAAAAAATGGGCTTTATACTGAGGGGTCTTCTTTTTCGTCTTTTGGTAATGCTTTTTCGTCTTTCGGCGGCGTCAAATAATTCGTTTTTGACACCACTTTAACGCCTTGAATTTCGGCTCTTTTTACCAAATCGCCCGTAATTTGGCCGCCTTTTTCAGCCGCATCATGGTTTTCATTGAAGCCTTGGGCATCAAATTCGACGGCCTTTTGTTTCGTAATTTCTTCACTTAAAGCGGTGAAAATCAATTCCAAAGGCGTCATGTGGTCGCGTAGGTTTTGACGTTTTAAACCTTTGATGTCCTTGTGTTCCGTTGGCGTTAAGCCAAAAGTGCCTTTGGCAATCGTTGCGGTCAAAATCGCATACTCTTGACCTTCTTTGACGCCCCGATTTTTCCATTCGTCAGTCAATTCCTTACGTGTTTCGATGGACTGCAAACGCCGTTGAATCCACTCCTCGGAATAGCCTTTGGCGCGGTACAATTCCGCTTGCCGTTCGGTCAACAATTCAGGATTTTCGGTTTCATCAATCGCTTGTTTACCCAATGCCGCTAACCACAATTTAAACGGCTCGGCTTTCGGCGAAGGGACGGACATGAGTATGCGAAACACGCCTTCCGTGTTAGCGCAATCCGTTAGACGTTGCTTACCATCATTGGCTTTCATTTTCAACCTCCTACAAATTGTAGGGAGTTGATTGTCCCTCAACTTAATCGTTGTCCAATAATTAGAAGGGTCTTGCGAATCCGTCAAGACGCCGATAATGTCAACGACCGAAAAATACCACTCGTCATTGTTCCAAATTTTACGAATTTTCTCACCTTCAAACGGCGTCAATTGATTGTCCATCGCTATTGTTTTTCGTAAAAAACACCTTTTTACGGGGCAATAATAACTACTTTTTGTGTTTTTAACTATTTTTACGTTTTATTTTCAAAGATATTTGTTTGAAATAAATGTATATTTATGCCCATTAATTTCTCGTACCAATGGGACGAGATTTTAATTTAGACAAATCTCCAACCATTAGTTGGAGATTTAGACACGTCTAAAATCTATCAAAAATGGCGTTTATACTGAGGGGGTACTTTCTCTAAAATAAAAATTAAAAATCGTTTTAATAGAGTTTTTATTACTTGATAATCAATGAGTTATGAACCTTGAATTATTTAATTTACAATTCATATAATTATTAAAAATTTTATGTTCGTTTTT
>JAYSRS010000680.1:0-2701 GCA_043720935.1 Saprospiraceae bacterium | reverse complement strand
TTTTAATAAAAAATAAACGCTCGCCCTGATAGTTTTTTCCGCACGCCTTTTGAGCATAGCGAAAAACAGTGCGTATAGAATGTAAAATAATTTTGTTCAAGCACTTACATTAAAATATATTTCACAAAACAATGGCGTTCTTTAACCAAGACGCCACAACACACACCCTTATCGCTTGTAAGCGGAAGGTATTATGACTACACTATAAAAAGGCTAGAGTAAAAGTGAATATATTTTTGGGAGAGCGACGGCGAAAGCAGTCGCTCTTTCTTTTTGTAGGATAATGCACGCAAAACTACGCATCTTCGCCGCATAAAAAAAAACAACCATGCAATTTAAAACGGAGCAAATCGCGCTCGACATCGGCTCGTTAACAATTGATTTAACGGTCATTCAAAATCTTGATGAACTCTTTGAGGCACTTGTCAACAAAGGCACTGACCATCCCGACGTCGTGGATGAACGAATTCCTTATTGGGCAGATTTATGGGCATCGGCTATTGGATTGAGTCACTATCTAGCTGATAATCAAGTATTTGTGAAAGGGAAAGACGTGTTGGAAATTGGTTGTGGCTTGGGTTTGCCAGCGATTGTTGCGGGAAAATTAGGTGCGGCGCATACGATTGCGACCGATTATTTGCCCGAGGCTTTGGATTTTGCGAAACTGAATTGGGAACAAAACTTACCGCTTGAAAACGTCGAATTTACGGTTTTGGATTGGCGCAATATTCCCGAAAACTTTGCTAAAAATGTCTCCCAAACTTCAGAAAGGGTGGGCGAGGAGGCCCCTCAGTATAAAGCCGATATTTTGCTCGCTGCAGATGTAGCGTATGAAAAACGCGCCTTTGAACCCTTGATAAATGCCTTTCATCAATTAGTAAAACCCGAAGGACGGATTCTAATTGCTGAACCTAATCGTTTTATTTCAAAAGCATTCTTTGAAAATCTGAGCAATCAAGGGTTTAGCGTTGAGAAAACAACGCTAGATGTTGAGCGGCGAGGTCATGTATTTACTGTTAATGTTTTTGAATTGGGTTTTGAGTTTTAAGTTTGGCGAAACTCAAAACCCAAAACCCAAAACCTTTTTACCGTAAGTTAAACACCAAACGCCCAAAATAATATGCCCCATTAAAGCCAAATTGTTGCACCCGCCGCGAATACGGGAAGCGGCCATAGGACACATTTTCTGAATGTGTTTGCTTATCGGGATAGATGTTTAGAATATTATTGCCGCCGACGGTCAGATTGATTTGCGGCGTCAATTGATAGCTAAACGTCAAATCCGTTGTGATGCGTGCGCCAAAAGTTTGGTCGAGCGATTCAAGCTGTTGCGTGGTGTAATTCAAAACAGGGCTTGCATTTGGGTCAACGTATTTGACCGAACCAAAATAGACGTTTCGCAACATAGCCCCAAATTTCTTTAATTTGTAATTGATTGTCAATCCAGCTTTTACACGCGGAATAGCGACTTCAAAACGGCTTTCATCTTCTCGATTAAAATAGGTTTTAACCAAATTGCTTTTAATCAAAACATCTGATGCCTTGATAAACGGCACGTTGCTGCCTGATGAATCCACGACTTCATTTTGATTGGCGTTCAAGGCCAAACCGACTTTAAAATCACCGATTTCCGTTTTCTTTTCGTAAGACACTACCACGTCAACGCCCCGTGAACGGGTGTCAACGGCGTTTGAAAAGAAGGCCGCACGGCTTGCATTTGCCGATTTTAGCAAGTCCGACACTTCGCCCGTGCTTGCCGAAAACTGACCCGTCAGTACGATACGGTCTTTAATATCAATCTGATACGCATCAATGGAAATTTCCATACCAATGATTGGTCGGGTTGTGATACCCAAACTGTAATTGGTAGATATTTCCTGTTTCAAGGTTGGAATACCCAACAATTTGGCCACGCGGCTGCTGTTGCTAAACGTGCCAATTTCAAACGGGACGCCGTTTATAAATTGCGTTGAGGTATTGTTAAAATATTTTTGCTGCTGCGACGGCGCACGGAAGCCCGTACTGACGGCCCCGCGAATGGCGATTTTATCCGTCAATTTGTAGCGCGACGCCATTTTATAATTGGTTGTTGCGCCGAAATCGCTGTAATTTTCGTAGCGAATCGCTGTTTCAATCAAGAATTTTTCGCTTAAATCCAATTCAATATCCACATAACCCGCAATGTTTGAGCGTGTTTGATTAACCGCATTTTCAGGTCTAAATCCCGGGAACACTTGCGCGCCGCCCGCACGACCGCCTAGAATATCGCGCGTTTTGCCCGTTTTAATCAACGTAATTTGACCATTTGTCAGAATCGGCGTACCTGCGCCATTTCTCAATGTGTCGATGATGTCAACGAGGCCGTAATTTTTGTACGACGCTTCTTCTCCTGCCTCAATTATGTAATTTTCCGTCCGATATTCCCCACCAAAAGCGACGTTTAAGCCACTCATAATGTTGCCAAACAAGCGGTTCGCATCAAAATTTAATGTATTTTGTTTGACGCCAAAACCACCCGAATTAAAACTCGTCGGTGACGCCGCAAGAAGTGTCGCATTCAAAGAATTTTCGACACGATAATTGAACGTATTTTGCCCAAAAGTTTGGCTTAAATCGAAACGCCAATTTTTCAACGTGCCGCGCAAACCAAGTGTAATCGCTTTGTCTAGGATGGTAGAATGGATTTCTGGCAAAAAACCAA
>JAYSRS010000679.1:0-7621 GCA_043720935.1 Saprospiraceae bacterium | reverse complement strand
CTTAAAAAACCTCTCAATAAGCGATTTTCGAGCGTAGCGAGAAAGAGCCAGTAAATATCAAGCAATCTTGTTTACAAATCAATAACCTTAGGCACTTTAAAGAAAGTGCCATCCGAATCGGGCGCGTTTTTGAGGGCATCGTGTCGGTCGAGTTGATGATTGACCGTGTCTTCTCGCCACACATTCACATCTTCATTTATGTAAATGAGTGGTTCGACCCCCTCAGTATTTAAGGTGTTTAGCTGCTCAACCATTGTTAGGATATTGGTCAAACTGCCTTGCATTGTCGTCCGTTCAGCGGCACTCAAATCGAGTCGTGCCAGATTTTCTAAACGTAAAATTAGTGCATCGTCTATCTGCATCTTGTTTTTTTTAGATTAGCTTGAAGAATTAAGCGATGAATTTTGGATATTTTGTAAATACTTAGCCGAAAAGCCCAAAAGTGGGTTTGTTTTTATTTTTTGCAAAAAAAATAAAAACAAACCGCCTCCTTTCTTTATCCTAGTCGAAGAACCTAGGCTTACGGCTAAGTAAGGGTGATATTTTTAGGATATTGCCCAACGTGCGTTCGTCGAAGGCCCAATTTTTGGTCTTCAAAGTAGCGTTTCAAGGCAAATTTATTGGACACAAAAGCAATCTCCGCCCATGGAATGTCTTGCTCTTCAAACAACTGAATTTCAGTGCTTTCGGGTGTCAGTGTATAATTAAAATGCGTCATTTCGACCAAGAAACACGTATGCACTTGGTCAACGGGCAGCACCGTAAAAATGGAATGAACGCCCAAAATCGTCCCTTCGCAACCCGTTTCTTCCAGCATTTCGCGCAAAGCACCGTTTTCTATGGCTTCTTTGTTTTCCATAAAACCGCCTGGAATGTTCCAAAAACCCAATTGTGGCGCAATGCCACGCCGACAAAGCATGATTTTATTCTCCCATATCGGCAAGCAAGCAACGATAATTTTTGGATTTTCGTAGTGAATCACGCCGCAATTAGGGCAGTAATAACGTGGCAAATGTTCGTCGCTCACTTCTCCAAAAATAAGAGAAGTGGCGCAATTAGAGCAAAATTTCATTGAATTTTATGGTTTAACAGTTGTTTTTCGTAGTGAGTACAATGTGGCGCGACTTTAAAGTCGCGCTACACCCCCTCAGTATAAAGCCCTTTTCAGAGCGTTTGGTGGTTCAATTTTATAAATTTGCGGAGCAAATGAAGCGATAAGAGCCTTCAAAATGAAAGCTAAGACCTTCCTCCCTTCGATTTAGCCCTTTCGTAGCGAACACGCGATAAAACGGAGCTGCCAAAGACGCATAAACCCGCGTTGAAAACAACGAGTGATACAGTTCCTGCAAAAATCCATTCAATGTCTCGTGCGCCTGAATGTTTAAAAAATGCGGCTTCCGTAATCATACAAATGCCTGCTCCGACCAAAATCAGCCCCAAAGGTGCTTTAATTAGCCATTCTAAATAGTACTTTCTCATTGTTAATACAGTTTTATAAATTTAAAGTAGTGCGAAAAAATCGTAATTTATATGACACAATGGGTCACTGATTTGAGTGATTCGACAGATTTGCATTGATTCATAAGGAACTTAAAAGGATTTATAATCAAAAAAAATCCTTTTAAATCAGTCGCATCAGTCAAGTTACATCAATCTGAAATCTTTTTTAGATCTTCGGGCGTATCAATTCCAAAAGTGTCTAAATCCGTTTCTGCAACACCAATTGCGTAGCCGTTTTCGAGCCACCGCAATTGTTCCAACGATTCGAGTTGCTCCAAATTGCTTGAATTCAAGCGCGCAAGGTCTAACAAAACACTTGTTTTGTACCCGTAAAGACCAATATGTTTGAAGAATTTACCCGATTTTGACCATTCTGTTTTATCCACGTTTCGCAAAAATGGAATTGGGCTGCGGCTAAAATACACCGCCTGTCTATTGGCCCCGAAAACAGCTTTTACAACGTTCGGATTCTCTATATCGGCTTGATTATCAATGCGTTTAACGAGTGTCGCAATATCGAAGTTTGACGTTTGAAGTGTGAACTGCGAAGTTTGAACGCCGTCGTGATATGTCTTGTCGTTAGAATTTTTAATTTCTAATTTTTCATTTTTAATTAAAGACCCCCTCAGTATATCGGCAATTTTTTCGATTTGTTCGGGCTGAATAAACGGCTCATCGCCTTGGATATTAATGACTGCCGTAAAAATCCCGACACGTTTCGGCGTTATTTTATCAAAAACGACCGCTTCATCGCAGTCTAAATTCTGCGTTTGAAGGGCGAAATTGAGTTTTTCGACCACTTCTGCACAACGGTCAGTGCCGCTTTGATGCGTGGCAGCGGTCATAATTGCGACGCCGCCGAAGGCCATAACGTGGTCAAAAATCCGTTCGTCGTCTGTCGCAACGACGACGTGTGCGAGGCTTTTACATTTTTTAGCTTGCTCATAAACGCGCTGAATCATGGATTTGCCCTTAATATCCACCAAAGGTTTTCCGGGAAAACGCGTCGAAGCGTAACGGGCGGGAATAACACCGAGTATTTTCATAGTCAAAAATCGTGTTTTTACATTTTTTCAAAAAACAAAGCGGTAATTTTCAACAATCCCCTTTCTTTGCACTTAATTAAGTTTATTTTATTACGAAATTATTAGTTTTATATCGTGTTTTAATTTGTCGCACATTCCCGATAGAGTCGAGCGTTAATAAGTCATATTTGTAGGTCTGACTGCGGCGTAGCTGCAAAATCTCGGTAATACTTACTTCAGACTAGCTTTTACCGTGCGGTGTAACCGCTAAACGTGCTGTTTTGCGGTTACACCACATAGTAAAAGTCGTTGTTGGTTTGAGTATTACCAAGGTTTTGCAGCTACGCCGCATCCAGAATATAACTTATCAACGCTCGACTCTATCGGGATTTGGGAACGTTGCCTTGTTATTTTTCTATAACCATACATTCCCTTCGGGAATAGGCGATAAATTAGAGATTGAAAATAAAAAACGAGCAAGATACAGAGGGGGTCATTTTACGCTCAAAATGGGTGCAAAACAAGTGTACCATTTAACAGCAAAATAACGTTACAAAGGTTTGAACCTTCTTAATGTTGTAACTCAAAAAAAGAACGTGTTATACAGGCTCAAAATTCCAATTTTTAATTTATACGTCAAAAAAAACGATATAAATTTTGGTTTACAAAAAAAAGGTTGGAAATTGCTTGCACTAAGGACACATTTAGAATTATATGCGACTTGTTTTACAGGCTAATGCCTTGATAATCAAGCATTTGAACAATGATAAGAGACACTTTAACTTTGAGAGAAGCTGTCAAAATGTCCGTTTTTTACCAAAAGCACCACACCGACCGCTCTTCAACACAACACTAGAAACACCTTGTTGAAGCGCGCGATTACAGCTTAACCAAAAATCACGCGTTGCACTATGATTGCAAGAGATTTAATTTCAGACGAAATTATTCCGCTCCGTACCTCTGATTCGGGCGAAGATGCACTAGAGCGCATGGACGATTATCACGTCCGACACTTGCCGATAGTCAACAACCGCCAATTGCTTGGCTTGATTTCGGAAGAAGAAATTTTTGACCTCGATGAGACAGAGCCTGTCGGTTCTTACAACCTTAAAATGGTGCATCCGTTCGTCAAAGATTCGGTACATATATACGAGACGATGCGGGTTTTGCATGAGTACCGCCTGACCCTCGTCCCTGTTGTTGACAACGATAACAACTATCTAGGCGTCGTTTCTCTCCACGACCTGTTGAAATATTTTGCCGAAAGCGCGTCCTTTAGCGAGCCTGGAAGCATTATCGTTCTTGAAATCAACAAATATGACTACGCGCTGTCGCAAATTGCACGGATTGTAGAGTCCGAAAATGCGATTATTTTGAACTCTTTTATCACCTCGTTGCCCGATTCTACGGAGTTGGAAATCACGTTAAAAATCAATCGGCCCGATATTTCACGCATTCTGGCGAGTTTCGCTCGGTTTGGCTACGAAATCAAAGCCTCGTTTAGCGAATCCGAATACATTGACTCGCTCCAAGAACACTACGATTCTTTGATGTCTTTCATGAGTGTTTAGTTGGGACATTAGAATATTAAATGATATTGGGATATTGGTGGCTCGCCAATATCCCAATATCATTTAGTACTGATTATATAAAAACAGGGTCAAATCGTGTTTTTTGCTGATTGTTTAATCGCACACGCAGCGACGGAAGAGGGGTGGTTTGTTTTTATTTTTTTGAAAAATTGTAAATTTTTCAAAAAAATAAAAACAAACCTTTTTTGGGATTTCACCCCGTTTCATGTATATTTGGTACTTTTGCGCCATCGTTACTTCACACTAAATGCTTCAAGAATGAGAGATAATACCCGTTTGAATTGTCGTTTTTTACCCTTTATGCTTTTTTTGACCGTATTTTCAAGCCCCCTTTTTGCTCAAATCAACAGCATCGCAGGGTACAATTATACCCGCAACAATCCCGAAATTTTAAATCAAATCATAGACCGTTACAATACGAACAACCCCACCTTGGCACAACCGATGAGCCATTTATCGTCTCTCAACGGCATGAACCTCGGCGTTCGCTACCGTTTTCCTTACGCGGCGGTCGAATTGGTGTGGCATACGCGCATCGCACGAGCGAAAGACCAAGTAGTCAATGCAGACCGCACGACCTATCAAAATATTATAAATTTTCGCAATCAAGTTTTTACGCTCGGCGGTGATATACACTACGGCGGTTTGGGCATCGGCGGCAGCTTTGATTTAAACCAAACCCAGATTCGTAAGGAGCGTTCGACAGACAATACCAAAGAGATTTTGTTGACGGATAACCACCTGACAAACCATATTTACTTGATTTTCGACCTTAAAGTTACTGAGGGGATGTCAATCAGCATTCGGCCTTTCGTTCAAGTTCCGTCGAGAAGCGTCGATTTATTCGCCGTTGAAAAGAAATTTAATCCCGACCACGCGGCCATGGCAAACCCAAATAGCTACAATCAACGTTTTTTTAATTATGGCATTTCCTTCTCATTCATCAATGGGTCGAAACATGACAACTAATGAATGTCGGATTTTGGATGTCAGACGTCGGATTTTAGAGCCGAACTAACAAAACCGAAATCTGACATCCGAAATTCGACATCCTTTTATGTTTTATCACAAAATTGAGCCTTTTGGCACTTTTGAAAAACACGTTTTTTCTAACGACCACGGCGACGCTTTTTCCGTCGTCCCACAATTCGGCGCGTGTTTACTCGACTTACAATTTAATGGTTTAAGCGTCCTCGATGGTTACGCTACTCCTGCGGAACTTATTGACAATAAATGGTCTAAAAATATAATTTTATTACCATATCCAAACCGCCTACAAGATGGACGCTACACACACGCGGGCAAAACCTATCAATTTAAACTGACAAGCCCCGATACGCAAAACTCAATTCATGGCTTCGGAAAAGATGCCCCGATGACCATCGAAACAGCTTGGACGGACGAGAACGAAGCAGGATTGACGTGCCTTTGGGCTTACGATGGGCATCAAACGGCTTACCCATTCCCTTTTGAGGCGCGCATCTCGATGATACTGAGGGGGGGCGCATTTACCGTAAATATGTCTGTTTGTAACAATGGGACGGCGACAATTCCCGTTGGCTTAGGTTGGCATCCGTATTTCAAAATGTTAGAAACATCTAACGACAGTTTTTTACAAATGCCTGATTGTCAATTAATTAGCATTGATGACAGAATGTTGCCGACGGGCGAAAAAACGCATTTTGACGCTTTTAAAACGCTGACAAAAATAAATGATTCGACGCTCGACAATGGTTTTTACATCACAAACCAAACGCAAGATGCAGAAACTATTCTCGCTTCTGAACAGGGTCAATTAACTTTTTGGCAAGAAACGGGCGACCGCAAATGGAATTTTCTACAAGTGTTCACGCCGCCGCACCGCAAAAGTGTTGCTATCGAACCCATGACGTGCAACATTGATGCGTTTAACAATGGGGATGGTTTGGTAATGCTGAAACCTTCGGAAACACTTGGTGGCGCGTTTGGGGTGCGTTTTAAATCGTATCACGGACTTTAGTCCGTGAATGTTTAGGATAAAATCATTATCTAAATACGCACGGACTGAAGTCCGTGCTACCAATTAAATTATGAACATTTTACTTCTTGGAAGCGGTGGCCGCGAACACGCTTTGGCATGGAAAATCCGTTTTGCACGCGGCAACAAAAAACTGTTTATCGCCCCCGGAAATGCAGGAACAGCGCAATATGGCACGAACGTCGCCTTGCAAGTCACTGACTTTGAAGGCATTAAATATTTTGTTTTAGCTAATAAAATAGAAATGGTCATCGTTGGTCCCGAAGAGCCTTTGGTACGGGGCATTTGGGATTTCTTCAAAAACGACACGGCTTTGACCCATATTCCTGTGATTGGCCCTTCTGCACACGGCGCACAACTCGAAGGCTCGAAGGCGTTTGCCAAAAAATTTATGGCCCGCCACGACATTCCGACGGCCAAATACCGTGAAATCACGGCGCATACTGAGGGGGTCGATTTTTTGAAAACGTTGACGCCGCCTTACGTTTTGAAAGCCGACGGCTTAGCGGCTGGCAAAGGCGTTTTGATTCTCGACGACTTTGAAGAAGCGTCGAATGAACTTAAAACAATGCTCGACGGCAAGTTTGGCGCGGCAAGTCGGACGGTCGTGATTGAAGAGTTTTTGAGTGGCATAGAGTTCTCCGTTTTCGTTCTGACGGATGGAAAAACCTATAAAATTCTGCCCGTTGCGAAGGATTACAAGCGCATCGGCGAAGGCGACACGGGTTTGAATACGGGTGGCATGGGTGCGGTTTCGCCCGTTCCGTTTGTTGATAAAAAAATGATGGCGAAAGTTGAGGAGCGCATTATCAAGCCGACGATTGCGGGAATCGCATCAGAAAATATTGATTATCAAGGCTTTGTGTTTATTGGTTTGATTAGCGTCGGCGGCGAACCTTTTGTAATTGAATACAATTGTCGGCTTGGTGACCCCGAAACGGAGGTCGTTATTCCACGTTTGAACAACGATATTTTAGATGTCTTGAAACGTCTTGTTTCTGGAAAATTAGAAACGGTTAGAATTCAGCAAATTAAAAATTTTGCGGCAACCATCGTCCTCACAGCGGGTGGCTATCCCGAAAATTATCGAAAAGGCGATGAAATAACGATTGATTTTCAGCCGATGGACGAAGCCGCAAGCCTCGTTTTTCACGGCGGCACTCAAAATACTGAGGGGGTGCTTCGGACAAACGGAGGCCGTGTTTTGGCCCTCACCTCCTTCGGTGAAACGCTTGAAAAAGCAGTCGCGTTGTCAGCAAAACGGGCGAATGACATCCATTTTGA
Source organism: Saprospiraceae bacterium (assembly GCA_043720935.1). GTDB lineage: Bacteria > Bacteroidota > Bacteroidia > Chitinophagales > Saprospiraceae > JAAFJT01. The sequence goes on along the minus strand of JAYSRS010000679.1, from coordinate 203 downwards.
AGGGCGTTATTTTAGGCGGGATATTGGGCTGGATTTGTTGAAAAAATGAACGGTGAAACCAACTTTAACATATGTATTCTCACTTCATCAATTGTCTTAGAAACGTGAAATAAATAAAAGCGTATTTTCATACGCACTGTTTTTCGCTGCGCGAAAAAGGCGTGCGGGAAAAAATCTATCGGAGGCAGCTTGTTTTTTGAAAG
>JAYSRS010000678.1:0-7626 GCA_043720935.1 Saprospiraceae bacterium | reverse complement strand
AAATACGTTCGCTCCATAAAAATCTCTTAGAGGGCGGCTTTCGAGCGTAGCGAGAAACAGCCCGTGAAATACGCTTTTATTTATTGCGCGTTACTTATAGAAAAAAACATGTGTAAATCAGTTGTATCCCTCCAATCAGTGGCCTATTGCGTAACATCAGTTATTAATTGATTGCAAATTTTAAAAGTATCAAATGTCAAGATTTTAAAATTTCAAGATTAACGCTAATCTTCCCTCCCGAAATCCGAAATCCGACCTCCGAAATCCTAATATGCGTTAATAATTGTTGTAAAATCGTTCGCTTTCATCGACGCGCCGCCGATTAAGCCACCATCCACGTCTTTTTGAGCGAACAAAGTTTTAGCGTTCGCCGCATTTGCCGAGCCGCCATAGAGGATAGAAATATATTTGGAAATCTCGATACCGTACTGCTTTTTGATGGTCTTGCGAATGAAATTGTGCATATCCTGCGCTTGTTCAGCCGAGGCCGTCAAGCCCGTTCCGATGGCCCAAATTGGCTCATACGCAACAACAATTTTCGACATACTTTCCGCCGACAAATGGAACAAATCGCTTTTGATTTGCTTCGCAACGGCTGAATTTTGACGGTTTGTCTGCCGAACACTGAGGGGTTCACCGCAGCAGTAAATTGGCGTCAAACCTTTTGCCAATAGCAAATTGATTTTCTTGACCAACACCTCGCTGCTTTCGTTTTGATACGCACGGCGTTCGGAGTGACCGACGATAACGTATTGAATACCAACACTATGCAACATATCCACCGATGTTTCGCCCGTGTAAGCACCGCTTGCTTCGTGGTGACAATTTTGCGCGCCGAGTTTAATATTCGATTTTCCAGCAATGATTTTACCAACTTCCGTCGCAAATACTGAGGGGACACACAAGACAGTCATTACCTCTTTCGGCAGTTCTACTGAGGCGATGCGCTGCGCCAAAGTAAGGGCTTCAAGCAATGTCGTGTTCATTTTCCAGTTGCCCGCAACGATTTTTTGTTTCTTCAATTTTGCCATGATTCTTTTTAAATTTTAAGGACACAGACCACTACAATCACCTAATTTTATAGGCAATGGAGACTATCTGAATAAATTTCGGCGCAAAAGTAAGTTTCTCAACGAATTTTCAAAGAAAAAGACGGGGTTTTAGTGCTTTTAAATCACTTGTCGTTTTCTCGATTCTTTAATTTTTGATTGTGGTCGCTTTTTCTACTTTTGCGCCGTCAAATATGTAGTTGCGAATTTATTCGCACCCGTCATTGCAAATTCATTTGCAAAAAGTATTTAGAAATTAATAACGCATTTTCAATACCTATTTTGCAAATAAATTTGCAATGACTGGTGCAAATGAATTTGCAAATACAATTCATTCAAAAGCAAAACAATGGTAATTAGAAACAATTGGACATTGTCCGAAATCGAAAACATCTACAATCGGCCTTTATTGGACTTGATATTTGATGCTGCAACGGTGCATCGCCAAAACAAGGCATACAGTGAAGTGCAAGTCAGCAGCCTCATTTCCATCAAAACGGGTGGTTGCAAAGAGGATTGTTCCTATTGCCCACAGGCGGCGCGGTATCACACCGATATTGAGGTTCAGCCGTTGATGTCCGTCGAAAAAGTCAAAACGCAAGCCGCAATTGCTAAGGCAAACGGGGCATCGCGCTTGTGTATGGGTGCGGCATGGCGCGAAGTACGCGACAATCGGGACTTCGACCGCGTGCTGGAAATGGTGTCGGAAGTCAATGAAATGGGTATGGAAGTCTGTTGCACTTTGGGGATGTTGACCTACGAACAAGCCGAAAAATTGAAAGCGGCGGGCTGTTTTGCCTACAACCACAACATTGATACGTCGGAAGAAAACTACGGCAATATCATCACAACGCGCACTTTTAACGACCGTTTGGACACCTTGAAGAACGTAAAAAAGGCAAAAATGTCGGTTTGTTGCGGTGGTATCATCGGTTTGGGCGAGACAGACGATGACCGAATCAAGATGCTACACACCCTTTCAACGATGGATGAACACCCCGATTCAGTGCCAATTAATGCCCTTGTTCCCGTTGCAGGAACGCCTTTGGCGAACAACGCCAAGGTGCAAATTGACGAAATGTTGCGGATGATTGCGACGGCGCGGTTGATTATGCCTAAAAGCGTTGTCCGTTTGTCGGCGGGTCGCAATGACATGACGATTGCCGAACAAGCCTTGTGTTTTATGGCGGGTGCAAACTCGATTTTTGCGGGTGAAAAACTTTTAACAACACCTAATCCAGACTTTGATACGGATATGGAGATGTTCAAAATGTTGGGTTTGACGGCACGTAAACCGTTTAAAGAAATAGTGAAAATTGAAGAATATGCATGATTTTGATTTAACGCATAGGTGCTGTTTTTGTCATTCAGAAGGAATCTCTATTGTGTGGTTGATTAACACAGATAATAAGGATTCCTTCTGAATAACAAAATCCGTTATGACAACACAGACAATAGTGATTCATTCTGAATGACAAAAAAACTATGTGTCCTATCTGCCTATGTGTTAATTAAAAAATCATAAAACGTGTTAAACAGCTTATTCTAAAATCAATTAAATGACAATTAATAAAGAATTTGATGCTTATTTAAAAGCGCAATTAGACAATAAAAAAAATAAAGGTTTATTACGACAATTAGTAACTGTTCAGGGTAACGTCATTGATTTTTGTTCCAACGATTATTTAGGTTTTGCATCAAATCAAGCATTAATTAATTCGGAAAATAAAGGCTTGCCAATTGGTAGTACAGGCTCAAGATTAATTACAGGCAATTCAAAATTAGCCGAAGAAACGGAGGCTATAATTGCGCAATTTCACAAAGCCGAAGCCGCGTTAATTTATAGTTCGGGCTACGCCGCGAATGTCGGTTTGTTCTCCTGCTTAGTGGGAAAAGGCGATACAATTATCTCTGACCAATACATTCACGCCTCTATTATTGACGGCATAAGACTGAATAAAGCCAACCGTAATTGGTTCATTCACAACGACTTAGCAGATTTAGAAGCAAAATTACAATTAGCCCAAAATAAAATTATCGTCGTTGTTGAATCCATTTATTCGATGGACGGCGACGAAGCACCCCTCAGTAAAATAGCCGATTTATGCGAAAAATATAGGGCGTTGTTGATTGTGGATGAAGCACATTCGACGGGCATTTATGGCGCACACGGCGAAGGTTTGGTGTGTCAATTGGGTTTAGAAAAGCGCGTTTATGCGCGTTTGCATACGTTCGGAAAAGCATTAGGTTTTCATGGGGCGGCTATTGTCGGCAGTCAAATTTTAAGGGATTATTTAATTAATCATTCGCGGTCGTTTATTTATTCAACGGGCATACCCCCACCCTATTATTCACAAATTCAAGCTATTTATTCGTTATTACCAAAGGCTAATAAAGCGCAATTATTTGATTTAATTCATTATTTTAGACAACAAATTAACCCCATTAAAAACATTGCCATTATTGACAGTTTATCCCCTATTCAAGCGGTTGTTATTGGCGATAATTTTAAAGCTAAAACCATTGAAAATCAATTATTAAACAATGGTTTTTTCGTAAAAGCTATTTTATCACCTACTGTGGCCGTTGGTACTGAAAGATTGCGTATTTCTATTCATGCTTTTAATACAAAAAAAGAAATTGATAAGTTAATTAGTCTTATCCACGGATTTTTACAAATTAACACTAATTAAATAATTTAGCAAAATTTAACGGAATTATCGGCTTTATGGTACGGCGCACGTTCAGAGAACTTTTAAAGTTCTCCGAACGTTGAATCACAATCTGTGAAAATCCGTGGACAAACATCGCGGACACTTTTAATCTTAATTTTTAACGGAATCATCGGTTATTTATCGCAACGCAAACTTGACGCGGGTCTCAAACCCGCGTCAAGTTGTAACTAATTGATTGTCAATAGATTTGAAACAATTTTTCATTTTGCGATAAATAACCGATAATTCCAATTTTTAATTCAAAAAAATGATAATTGTAGGCATTCACACAGGTATCGGCAAGACCTTAACTTCCGCCGTTTTATGCGAGGCATTTGGTTATGATTATTGGAAACCCGTACAGGCGGGTGACTTAGATAATTCGGATTCTATATTTATAAAAAATAACGTTTCCAATCCTTTATGCACCATTCATCCCGAAGCGTACCAATTACAAGTCGCTGCATCGCCACATTTTGCCGCCGATACTGAGGGGGTCGTTATTGATAGAAAAAAATTCCTTTTACCCAAAACAAACAATAAACTACTTGTTGAAACAGCAGGTGGGATTATGAGTCCTTTGGGAAAAAATTTCTTAAATATTGACTTAATTAAACAATTACAATTACCCGTTATTGTTGTCTCTGAAAACTATTTAGGCAGTATTAATCATACTTTAATGACCATTAAATTGTTGCAAAATGCCGAGATACCCATTCAAGGCATTGTATTTAATGGCGATAAAATACAATCAAGTGTTGATTTTATTTTAGAACACACGCAATTACCGTTATTGTTTTCTATGCCGAAATTTAATGTCGTTAATAAGGACGTGATTAAAGATTTTGTGCTTAAAACAGAATTGTTTAAATTACGGCATTCATTTGACTATTAAAAAAGAGGCCCCTCAGTAAATAAACCTAAAAATCTCGTTTTTGAATTATTGGGGAAATTAGTTTAAAAATGTTATCTTTGCTCATAAAATAAGGACTTTTATATGAAACAGACAACAATTTTCATGACTTATAACCCCAAAGTGGGTTCTGAACAGACTTTGGCAGTCAGATTACACACGATAGGTGCAGTCAATGGCTTTCGTATGTATATGCCCGACCGTCATAATTCTGACAGTATTTTAGATACCGAAACGCAACGCCGTATTAATATGTCGGATTATTTAGTGCTATTTTCGTTAGGCAAATTATCGGCTATTGTAAAACAGGAAATTGAATATGCTTTTAAACATCTTCAAGATAAATCTAAAATCATTGTGATTTATGACAGTCGAAAAGGTAAAAACTTAAAAGATGAAGTAGCGCAATACTTCACACCTTTTTATTTTGACCCAACAGAAGGTAATGTAGATGGATTTTTGCATAGTATTGTCACAACTATTTTTCATAAAGAACATATAACTGTATTGAAACAACAACAAAAAATCGAAAAAGTACGCTTGCAAAGTCAAAAACAAACAGAACAAGGTTTGACCGCATTGTTGGGTATTGGCGTTAGTTTATTTATTTTAAACGCTTTAGCAAAAGCTGAATAAATGAAAAAAGTAGCTCTATTTGACACTTCTATTATTGTTACTTGGATAAATCTAAGTAAATATACCGACTTATTTGAACTCTTACCCAATATTGCAGAATATGCGTTTGTGCCGCAAAAAGTAGTTGAAGAATTACAGAATTATCAAGCACAAGATGAACAACTGATGCTAACGCAACGCTTTTTAGACCGCATTTCTGATGAAAATGGCTTTTTTCGCCTTTGTACAGCCTTAGATTCTATTGTTTATGCTCAAATTACACAACTACCCAAAGTTGATAATGGCGAAGCGGAAACAGTTGCACAAAATAGTGTTGTACAAACAGATTGGATTTTAATTGATGACAAACAGTGCATTTATCCACTTTCACAAACGTTTCCACAAATACATTTCCATAATTCTATTGTTGTGTTGGCAATTTTAGCACAAACACAATTATTGCCTGATACTGATACAGCTTTTAGCAATCTAAATCGTGTGTATAACTTTACTGAAAGGCAGAAAAAAACAAGCTTTATTACAAGCAAAACAATGGTTACAAATATAAATCAACAAAAATGACACTTTTAGAAAAAGATAAAGCCTTTGTTTGGCATCCTTTTACGCAAATTAAAGACGAAAATGCGCCTATTGTGATTAAACGCGCACAAGGTTGCACGTTATTTGCCGAAGATGGAAAGGAATACATTGATGCAATAGCGTCTTGGTGGGTAAATATTCACGGACACGCGCATCCGCACATTGCGAAAGCAATTGCACACCAAGCAATGGAATTGGAACAAGTTATTTTTGCACGGTTTACGCACGAACCTGCCATTAATTTAGCAGAACAATTATTAATGAATTTACCGCCGCATTTTTCCAAAGTTTTCTTTTCCGATAATGGGTCAACCTCGGTTGAAGTGGCGTTGAAAATGGCGTTACAATATGCGCACAATCAAGGTATTACGCATAAAATAAAAATTATTGCTTTTGAAAATGCGTATCACGGCGACACATTTGGGGCCATGAGTGTGAGTGGCCGAAATGAATTTAATACGCCTTTTAATCCACTTTTATTTGATGTTAATTACATTACAATTCCTAATGAATTTAATATTGATTTAATTAAAAATGAATTTAACGCATTAATTAAACAAGACAATGTCGCTGCTTTTATTTTTGAACCTTTGGTGCAAGGTGCAGCAGGAATGCAGATGTATGAAGCTAAATATTTGGATGAATTAATACAAATTGCCCAACAAAATAACGTTGTGTGTATAGCAGATGAAGTGATGACAGGCTTTGGTAGAACGGGCGAATTGTTTGCGATTGATTATTTAACCCACAAACCCGACATTATTTGTCTATCAAAAGGCATTACGGGTGGTTTTTTACCGCTAGGCGTAACGTGTTGTTCTACAACGATTTATGAGACATTTATTTCCGAAGACATCAGCAAAACGTTCTTTCACGGGCATTCTTACACAGCTAATCCGCTCGCGTGTGCGGCAGCAAATGCAAGTTTAGAATTATTATTAAGCGAAAATTGTCAAGAAGCGATTGAAGACATTTGTTTATTGCATTCTTTATTTGCAAATAAAATTAAAAAACATCCTTTTATTAAAAACGTCAGACAAACAGGAACTATTTTAGCTATTGAATTTAATACAAACGAAAATTCATCTTATTTTAATTCAATAAAAGATAAAGCCTATAATTTTTTTATTGATAATGGTATTTTAATTCGCCCACTTGGTAATACAATTTATTTAATGCCGCCTTATTGCATAACAAGCAATGAATTAAATAAAGTTTATAACGTTATTTTAAAATCAATTGATTATTTAATGGTTAATGATTAATGATTAATGATTAATGGTTGCTTAAATTTGGTAATCAGAAAAAATATGTAGAACTGAATTATACTAAAGTGAAAGAGGTTTTCGGATTTTAAATGAAATCGTTTACTTGTATGACTAACCCCAACTTTTAAGTTGGGGAACAATGAAACAGACACTTATTCGGCTTTAGCCAGTAATTTTAGGCTTTGACAATCAATAAGTTAGTGGCTAAAGCCGTGAAAGTTCTTGTTAATCTTAACCCCCAACTTAAAAGTTGGGGTTAGTCATACTTGTAATAATAACCCGAAAACCACTTTCACTTCAGTGTACATCAAATTCCTTACCTTTAATTTAAGCTAATTAATTGCCCATTTAAAATTAAAACGGAATCCTCGGTTATTTATCGCACTGCGGCGTAGCTGCAAAATCTCGGTAATATAACGCACGAATACACGATTTTAAATGCGGTGTAACCGCAAAACAAGCGGTTT
>JAYSRS010000677.1:0-7628 GCA_043720935.1 Saprospiraceae bacterium | reverse complement strand
CAAGCGGACGTTCGCGGTAGCGTTCGGTCGTGAACACAATCATATTGTCTGAGCCTTCGAGACTGAAAAACGGATTGGCTGCATCCACTTTTTCTAAGCCAATTGTCGCTTTTCCACCTTCAATTTTGGCCAACATACGCAATTTACCCGCTTTTTCCGCAGGATTAGAGCCAATCATTTGCTCAAAAACAGCGCTTTTGCTTTTCAAAACGTCGAAAAAGGCATCAACGGTTTTGGCATCCAAGCATTCTTGTGGTAAGAAATTTTTAATATCAACGTCCGATTCTTCCAACGTCAAACCCGCAACGCGTGCCAAAATCACCAATTTTCGACGCACATCTATGCCTGTGAGGTCAATTCGCGGGTCGGGTTCGGTATAACCCAATTCTTTTGCTTGGGTCACAACGTCGAAAAAGGCCACATCGGGCTTGAAATTATTGAAAATAAAGGACAACGAACCCGACAAAACGCCTTCAATTTTCAAAATACGGTCACCCGAATTAATCAAATCGTTCAACGTCGAAATGACGGGCAAACCCGCGCCGACATTCGTTTCATATAAAAACATAACACCACGTTTGGCCGCAATGCCTTTCAGATTTTTGAAATTTGAATACGTCGAAGAATTGGCTATTTTATTGGCCGTCGAAATCGAAATCGAGCTGTCCAAAATTCCTGCGTACATCCCCGCCACGTCGGCGTTTGCCGTACAATCCACAAAAATCGAGTTGGAGAGGTTCAGCGACTTCATTTTTTCCGTAAATACTGAGGGGGTCGAATTTTCGCCGTTTTCAAGGAGATTAGCTTTCCAATTGTTGAGGTCGAGGCCATTTTCGTTGAACAACATTTTACGGCTATTCGATAAACCGACGACTTTAATTTCCATCTGCCGTTCTGCCTTCAAATAAGCGGCTTGCGCGGCAATTTGCTTCAATAATGTTGAACCAATCAAGCCGACACCCGACATGAAAATGTGCAAAGTTTGGGTATCTGATAGGAAAAATGCTTCGTGTAAGGCATTTAACGCCTTGGATTCGTCCGTTTTTGGCACAATCACAGAAATATTCAACTCACTTGACCCTTGTGCAATCGCAATACAATTGACGCCGTTTTTGCCCAGAGCTTGGAACATCGTCCCCGCAATCCCGGGTTGATAGCGCATATTTTCGCCAACAATCGCCACCGCCGCCAAATCGGCTTCGATACTGAGGGGGTTCACCGAGCCGTTATTAATCTCCAATTCAAACGCTTTTTCGACCACGCGGCTTGCTTTTGCGGCATCAGAAGGCTGCACGGCGAAGCTAATTGACGACTCCGACGAGCCTTGCGTAATCAAAATAACGTTAATGCGTTTTGCGGCCAAAGCGGCAAAAAGTCGCCCCGCAACGCCTGGCACACCGAACAATCCACTCCCCGAAAGCGTCAACAACGACATATTTGAGATGCTCGAAATGCCTTGAACGGCATGGTCTGACTTGTTTTTTTCGGAAGAAACGAGCGTGCCAACAAAATCTGGATTGAACGTATTTTTGATGTAAAGGGGGATTTTTTTGCGAAAAGCGGGCTGTAACGTAGGCGGATAGATGACTTTTGCGCCAAAATGCGACATTTCCATTGCCTCGGCGTAAGTCATTGTTGGAATCGTAAACGCCTTTTTAACCTTACGCGGGTCGGCGGTCAAAACACCGTCCACGTCCGTCCAAATTTCGATAACGGAGGCGTTCAAACCTGCCGCAATAATCGCTGCTGTGTAGTCCGAGCCACCGCGTCCGAGCGTAGTTGTCAAGCCGAAATCTGAGCCTTTGCCACTCCCCTTCGCCGAGCCGATGAAACCCGTTACGACTTGCACTTTTGAATCGTTGGCGCGGTAATATTCTAAAATTAATTTATCCGTTTCTTCAAAATCTACCTTCGCCGAACCGAACGTTTTATCGGTTTTTATCACGCGTCGAGCGTCCAAAAAGGCCGCAGGAATGCCCGATTCGTCCAAAGTATGGGCAATTATGAGGTTCGACATCCGTTCGCCGAAGGACACCACGTAGTCGGATGTCCGCAACGACACTTCCCGAATCAAAAAGATACCCCTCAGTATGCCGAGCAAATCGTCGCAATTTTGGAAAATTTTAGTCCGCACCAAAGCAAAACGTTCGGGCGATAACAAAGCTTTTGCCGCGTCGAGATGCCGAATTTTGAACTGTTCAAAACCCACCATGTAGGCTTCGTCACTCGCTTCGGCCTTTGCCGCCATGTCGAGCAAACCATCCGTAACGCCGCCAAATGCAGAAAAAACGACCGTAAACTTGTCGCCACGCTCTTGATATTTCTTCAAAATGGCCACAATACCTTGGATGCGGTCAGGTTTTGCGACGGAAGAGCCGCCAAATTTTAGGACTTTCATAGATAAAGAATTTCAGTAAGGGATTTCAAATTTCAAATGTCAATGGTTAATCTGACATTTGAAATACGTTGAAATGCCTTGCATTGATAATTATTGGTATATAAATATTACGTGAGTATTCTCCGTGCGAAAAAATTGGCAACATTAAGGTTGGCTGTGGAAAGTAAAACGTTTTTATGTTTTTTATGTAACTATACATTTTCCCAATTATTTCAACGCGACTACTCCCCTATTCCTCTTGGTCAAAATACACTTTATAAAACGTCTTCCCTTTTTCTTCATCGAACCCGCGTTCGATTAAATCACGGCGGCCAGAGATGTAAATCTTGAAATTATCGTCCAATTTGATGACATTTTTGAAGACTTTGCTTGATTTTCGCACCGCTTGTTGGCTAATATCGAATTGGTCAACCAAAGGAACGGCGGCTTCTTCGACATATTTTTCTTTAAATTCTTTAAAAACGGCGGCTTGTTCTTCATCGGGAAAGAGCGAATTTGTGAAATCTTCGACTTCAAAATTTTCGTTTTCTTTGAAATAAAAAGACGACCGATTTTGCAAATCAATCTTGTCCGTCGGGTTCAAACCAAACGCATTTGACGCTTTTTGATTGATAAAATCACTCGTCATTTGCATATAATGCCGCGTGTTAAAGTAGTGGTCTTCAATAGGTTTTACTTGAAGAAAATTTGACAACCATACTGAGGGGTCATCTTTTTTCGTCACCGAATCCACGGTCATCATCCGATAGCCTTCCGCTTCGTCTGCGCCGAAAATCAAGGCCGCGAGGGCCAATTTTCCTGTCGCAATGCCTTCACCGACTTGCAGTGCAAAGGATTCCGTCGAGCGTTCGACCTTCAAATACGAGTCTTTATTGATGGTTTTAAACAAACCAATTGCGGGCATCAATTCGCCTTGCAACTGAACGGCGTCGAACAAAGCGACAAAAAACTCCCCACCTGTAATTTTTTTATCATTCGACAAACTGTAAAGCCGCTCCGTCAACACACCCGCTTGTTCGGCAAGGGTTTCTGGGTCAGCAAAAATCTGAACGCACGATTGATAGACCGCGTTGTGGCTCAAATCTTCGTCGTGATGGAAGTAAAAATACTCCTCATTTTTTTCAAAAGGCTTCAAAAACGTCTTCAAAAGCGTCTCGTGCGCGTACTCGTTGACCGTCACGAGCGTCCGTTTTGGTATCACAACGCCTTCGTTGCGCTCCTTGTTGCCTGTCCAAGTGATGGCCATTTTGGCAATGGAAGTTTGAGCAAAATCTAACATCTTTTCTGGATTTCGGATTTAGGATGTCAGATTTCGGGTCGGAATTAAATACACAATTAGTTGGTTATCAATTAATTACGCATTCAAATCCGAAATCTGAAATCTGACATCCGATATGAAGTTAGCAGCCTACGACGATTTTCGCGTGGCGGACAATTTTATTGTTCAACAAATACCCTTTTTCAACGGTATCGACGATTTTGCCGACTAAGGCTTCACCCGCAGGAATTTCCGTGATTGCTTCGTGAAATTCAGGGTCAAACGCTTCACCTGCCGCCGATTCCATAGGTTTCAGACCGCGATTCGACAACGAATTGATGAGTTTTTGATGCACCAAGTTGACCCCCTCAGTAAACATCTCGTTTTTTGAGGCGCGCTCAAAATCGTCCAAAATCGGCATCAAGGCTGTCATTGTGTCACGATTAGCCATCGCAATGATGTCGGCTTTTTCGCGCATCGTGCGTTGCCTAAAATTAGAAAACTCTGCCGCTTGACGCAAATATTTGTCTTTTAATTCGACCAACTCCATTTGCAATTCAGCCAATTCACTCGGCTTTTCTGCTTCGTTTGCCGCATTTTCTGCCGTATTTACGTCATTTTCAAGCGTATTGTCGATGTCTGCTGTCGCAATATCCGCAACATCTTGCAATAAATCTTCATTTTGCAAGGTCTCTTTATTCTCCATATTTTTCTTTTTGAACCACATTTTAAACGGGTTTGATACAGGCATTTAAAACTTTATTGTTTGTAGTCAAATCGCTTGCCAGTCAAGGAGGTCTGCCATTTTGTCATTTGTTGTTGTCGTTTATTGATTGATTGATAGGACGTTGCCCTATGAATCCAATCGGTAAAGCATTAATTTTATAAAAATACTGAGGGGGTACTTTTTTCGACATGAAACAACGTTTTTACGCTCAAATGCCTCTTGGAAAATGATAAATAATAAATTTGCGGACAGTTAATTATCAACCATAAATTTCGTCTTTTTATCGTGCCAAGCCAACGCATCACTTATAAATGATGTATTAATTAAAATAGGACTATTTTGCCGTTTCTCAATCAATTATTTAAAAATACGACAATGAAAAATGTACGTACTTTCTCTTGTTTTGGCTATTTTTTACTGCTAACAAGCCTCTTTCTTGTAAATACAAACGCCTCCGCGCAGCACTTGCCCGAGCGTTTTTCACTCTCCGCCGATGGCAAACGCTTGATAACGGGTGACAAACCTTCCACGGGTTTTTATGACGAATCGTCGGTCAAAACGGTCGAATTGACCTTTGCCCAAACGGATTATTGGCAACAATTGACGAATAATTATGCATCGAAAACCAACATTGCGGCTTCTCTAAAATATGACGGGAAAACATATCCAAACGTTGGCGTTCGTTTTCGGGGCAACACATCGTATCAGCGCGTAACGGGTCAAAAAAAGTCGTTCAGCATCGAAATGGACTGGCGCGATTCCACGCAAGACCTCAAAGGCTACAAAACTTTGCACTTCAACAATGCCTTTGAAGACCCGTCGATGATACGCGAAGTAATGTATTTGGGCTTCAATCGCCGACACATTCCTGCGGCAAAAGCCAACTTTATTCATTTGATTATCAACGGACAAAGCTGGGGAGAATATCCTAATATACAGGTTTTGAACGGCGCATTTATGGAAGAATGGTTTTTGAGCAACGATGGCACGCGGTGGCGGGCAGAGCGCACAACTACTGGCGGCGGGGGCGGCGGCGGTTTTGGCGCGGGAACGTCAACGCTGAATTTTTTAGGAACGGACACCACACTTTATAAAGCCCATTACACCTTAAAAAAAGCGAACAAAGCCGACGTTTGGACAGACCTCATGAAGGCTTGTCAAGCACTGAACACGCCCGTTGAAGACGATTTGAAAAAGGTTTTTGACACCGACCGCGCTTTATGGTTTGTGGCGCACGAAATTTTATTTGGCGATGATGACAGCTACATCAATAAGGGTGGCATGGATTATTACGTGTTTTGGGACAAAGAAACGGGCCGCATCGTGCCGATTGAATACGACGGTAACAGCGCATTCAACGCTGCGGGGGGTGCTTGGAGTCCATTTTTGAAGGAAACCAGCGTACAATTTCCAATAATGAACAAACTTTTCGCCGTTCCTGCCTTGCGGCAACGCTATTTGGCACACGTCAGAGCGATAATTGAGGAAAATTTTGACCCCTCAGTATTCAACGCTAAAATTGATAATTATTACAGTCAAATTGACACGTTCGTCTTGAATGACCCTAAAAAAAATACGACGCATGCCCAATTTACTGCCGCAAAAGCGACCCTAAAATCGTGGTTGACGAGCCGTAAAACGAATTTATTGGCCAACGTCGAAGTCAACAGAGTTGTGCCAACGGTGTCAGATGCCGTTTTTTCGGCAACTAACACGCCTTTTACGCGGCCAAATGCCAATCAATCCGTCATCGTGACGACAAGGGCAACGCATACGTCGGGCATCAGCCGCGTCAATTTGTACTACGGAACAGGCTTCGATGGCTATTTTGAAAAAACGCAAATGTTTGACGATGGCACGCACGGGGACGGCGCGGCAAATGATGGCGTTTTTGGCGGCACAATCGGTGGCTATCCCAAAGGTACTTACGTTCGTTTTTATGTAGAAGCGTCGGCAAATGATGCGGCTAAAACGGTGAGTTATATGCCAAAAGGTGCTGAACATGATGTATTTATATATCAAGTAAAATTTGCAGGTTCATCTGTAACGAGTGTGGCCGTCAATGAAATTATGGCGGCAAATGGCTCAACCCAAGCTGACCAAAATGGCCAATTTGACGATTGGATTGAGTTGTTCAATAAAACAAATGCAACGGTTGATATTAGTGGTTTTCATCTGTCAGACGATGCAAGTAATCGTGGAAAATGGAAATTCCCACAAGGCACAACGATTCCCGCAAACGGTTATTTGATTGTTTGGGCTGATGAAGACGGCACGCAATCGGGGCTGCACGCCAATTTTAAGCTCTCGGCATCGGGTGAAACGGTGATATTTTCGGATAAAGACACGGCTGAAATCGAGACGGTTCAATTTTATGCCCAACAAATTGATAGAGGTTTTGCGCGTCGTCCGAACGGAACGGGCAATTTTGTGATACAAAATCCCACTTTTTATAGAAACAACGACCTTGTTTCAACGGCGGATTTACTGTCGCCAAACGCCGTGCGCCTCTTTCCGAACCCAACTACTGAGGGGGTGACAATTGAGATTGACGCGGCTGAAAAACGGCGCGTTCAAGTCGTCAATATGCTCGGGCAAGTCATTTTTAACGAAGATGTATTCAAAGAAAAATATATTAGTACGACCGATTGGAAAGGCGGTGTTTATGTCGTGAAAGTGGGAAATGTGGTGAAGAAATTGGTGGTTCATTAAGGAACTATTTTAAAATATAGCCTTTTTAAGCTAATGTGGGTTTGTAACCTGCGTTAGCTTTTTTTATGTAATAACATGATTTGTAGTAATTCAATACTTCGTTAACTTTTCAGGCATAATACGCCGCATCAATGTGTCTATACTTCTCCGAATTAGGTTTCGGAATTATCGGCTTTATGTCGCAAAATACTGAGGGGGTATCAGATTTAGGAAATTTACAAAATTTCCTAAATCTTTTGCCAATCTTTTGCCACAAAAACGCCTTTTTTTACTCAAAAATTGATTTGCGACATAAAACCGATAATTCCGTTAGGTTTTGTGCAAATGCACAAAACCTATTGCGGTGAAGTATAAATATAATTCAATGCTAAACCAATTGAGTTAGGTCTGCATAACATCAGTTGCGTTTTATCGTACATCTTGATAACTTCGGAGAAGTCATTTTACGCGGTTTACGGACTGTTTCTCGCTACGCTCGAAAGACGCCCTTTGAAAAATTCTATTGGGGCGACGCTGTTTTGACAGAAAAATCT